>JAAYTE010000010.1 GCA_012518175.1 Gammaproteobacteria bacterium
GCCTCGACACATTGAAATTTATCGTCGATAAGTTCTTAACTGAATTGCAAGCGCAGTTGGAAGAAAAGCGTGTGCAGCTGGATGTTACTGAAGATGCACGTACTTGGTTGGCCGAGCATGGTTATGACCCAGATATGGGCGCACGACCCATGGCGCGTTTGATTCAAGAACAGATTAAGCGGCCTTTGGCAGAGGAAATCCTCTTTGGTGAGCTATCTGAGCAGGGCGGCATTGCCCATGTGGATGTGAAAGGGAATGGCTTAGTCTTGACCTGTGCAAAGGAACTCAACGCCGAACCGGCTTAAGATAAGCGCTAACTTAGCCTCAGTTGCCAAGGGACACTGCTTTAGTCCTTTGGCATGTTTCCTGCTTTAATCTAAATAACAGTAGGCCTGAGTGTCAATAAATTGTGTGTAAGGCCAGTAGCGCTGCCGCGAGTTTAACCACTTGCCTTTAGTTGCTGTGCTGTTTGCCGATACTAAAGATTGCATGCGACAAAAGTTCTGTGCGCTGCCGCACATTTTGCAGTCTGTGCGTGCCACACT
The DNA here is from genome assembly GCA_012518175.1 of Gammaproteobacteria bacterium. Taxonomy (GTDB): domain Bacteria; phylum Pseudomonadota; class Gammaproteobacteria; order Pseudomonadales; family Pseudomonadaceae; genus Denitrificimonas. The sequence continues at coordinate 546 of JAAYTE010000010.1, forward strand.
TACTGAAAATCTAATTTAGCGGTTATTGGGATTAATAATAATGAATCACCTGCCAGAAAAACGTCAGATGTCAGTGCAAGCAAAAATAAATATAACCTTGCTGTCGGTGTTTTTTGTTGTGATGTCAGCCTCGCTTATGTTTTCTGCACACAATGAGAAAGAGTTAGTGTTGAGTGTGGTAGAACAACAAACCAAGGATGCGGCAGATAGCTATTTTGATAGCATTAACACCATGATGCTGACCGGCACCATGGCCCAACGCAGCGTTTTACGCGATAAGATCCTGGCCCGACCAGGTGTGACTGATGCGCGAATTGTCCGCGCTGAAGGCATTACCAAAACCTATGGCGCAGGTTATGATCACCAAGCCCCCGCTGACGAATTGGATCGCCGCGCTTTGGCCGGTGAAGAGATTATGCAAATCTCCAAGGACGGCAATGGCCGCCTGTTAACTGTGATTAATCCAATCCGTGCTGAGCAAGATTACCGTGGAACCAATTGCTTAACCTGCCACCAAGTGCAAGAAGATTCTGTAGTTGGTGCGGTCCGTATCAGTTATTCCCTCGACGCTTTAGACAGCCAAGTGGCGCGTAACTTATGGACTGCTGCGGGCATTCAACTGCTGTTATTGCTGGCTGGTTTATTTGTGATTGTGGTGATTGTCCGTCAGACCGTTATTAAGCGTATTCACGCGATGCGTCATACCATGGAAGCCATTGCCAAAGATGATGACCTCAGCTATAGCATTGCCGTGGGTAACCGTGATGAAGTGGGGGCCATGGGTGAAGCCTTTAATCGCATGATTGCTAAGTTTAAGCACAGCTTGCATGCAGTGTCTGATGTTACTCAGCAGTTGGGCGATGTTTCTGATCAGGTGGCCAGTGTCGCCGATACCACTTTAAAAGCAGTGGTTGAGCAGCGCACGGAAACCGACATGGTTGCCTCGGCCATGAACGAAATGAGCGCCACAGTCAATGAGGTAGCACGTCATGCCACGCAAACTGCAGAAGCTTCGCAAGGGGCTGATGATGAGTCGAAAGCTGGAGTCTTGGTCGCTGAAGAAGCCATCGCTGGAATTAAAGAGCTGATTGCTGAAATTGAAAGCGCCGCCAGTGTCGTGCAACAGGTAGAAACCGATACCGATAGCATCAGCGCAGTGCTGGATGTGATTAAGGGCATTGCTGAGCAAACAAACTTGCTGGCACTCAACGCAGCCATTGAGGCGGCCCGTGCCGGTGAGCAAGGCCGTGGCTTTGCGGTGGTGGCTGATGAAGTGCGCACCTTGGCTTCACGCACGCAAAAATCCACTGAAGAAATTCAGAATATGATTGAGCGGCTCCAGCATGGGGTGAAGGATGCGGTGGGAGCGATGGCCGGTGCGCAAGAGCGTGCCATGACCGGCTCTGACTGTGTGGAAAAAGCCTCGCAAAGCCTGCATGTGATTGCTGCTGAAGTGGCAACCATTAACGATATGAATACTCAGATTGCCACCGCAGCGGAAGAGCAAAGCGCAGTGGCAGAAGAGATTAATCGTAATGTGACTACAATCAGTACCATTGCTGATAGCACTTCAACCGGTGCCACGCAAACTGCGCAAAGCAGTGAAGAGCTGGTGCGCTTGACCCTAGAGCTGCGCAGGTTGGTGGATCAATTTAAACTCTAACCACTGCAGCCATCAGGGCTTGAATAAAGTGCTGATGGCTGGGCTGCTTGCTAAATGGCTAAATGACCAAGTGGTGCGGCAGTCACGGGCGGGTTCATAGACTAAACCCGCTCTTTGCCTGCATTGCATGGCCAATGCCACTGTATTGACTCAGTCTTTTTCAATGGCCCAAACAAAAACAGGCTACGGCGTGTTTTTTTGTAAGTTGCGCAGCTGTTCTTGCAAGGCGCTGATGGTGCGGTTGGTTTGCGCGCGATAGGCATCAAAGTCTGCCAGTGAAGGCCCGCTACTGTCTGCTGGTGCAGTACTTGCTAGCTGGTCCACTTCACTGCGCAAGATCAAGATATCTTGCTGAATACGCGTCAGCTCGTCGCTGTGCTGGCTGTTTTCTTGCAGTTTAGCCAGTTTGCTATTGGTGCTGGTTAATTGGCTTTTGAGCTCCGCCAGCTGGGCCAGTTGCTGCTGATTGCTGTTGAGTTCCTCTGTTAACTTTTGCAGTGTGCTGTGCTGATTTTCCAGTTTTTTGCTTAAGTCCGTTTGCAGCGCGCTTAGGGCAGTGGCTTGCTCTGTTAAAGTTGTTTTTTGCGCGGCAATACTGTGATCTAAGACTGTGCTTGTTTCACTTAGCGCGGTCAATTCAGTGCTGAGCTTGCTGATGCCGGTGTCATGTTGATCGAGACGGCTGGTCAGCTGTTTGTGCTTGGCTACTGCCTCTTGCTCTAGGCGATTTAAGCGCAGTTTAAGCGCTTCATTACCACTCAATACGCTGCTTTCTGTGGCGCTGACTTTGCCAGTAATGGCGTTGATCCGGCCGGCAGCATCTTCACTGATTTTTGAGAAGCTGTTTTGGGTGGCAACTAACTGCTGCTCTAACAGCTGCATGCGCTGTAGGCTCCACCAGCCAAAGGCGGCGCTGGAACAGGCAATGGCCAAGGTTAGGGCAGAAAGTAGGCCAATGGCTTTGTTCGAGCTGGGAGGGCTGGGTGGCGTTGCAGCGGCGCGCAGGTTGTCTGCAGCGGCTGCGTCATGGGCTGCTGCGCTGTCGAGCGCCGGCTCAATGCGCCCTCGACTGAGGGGCGGCAGTTCATCAATATCATCGTGTGCATCATTACGCATAGTCGGTGAACCAATCTTTAAGGCAGTGGTAAGTTGCTGGGCAGTATAGCGGAAAATATTTAAGTCTCGCGCTGCCTTGTTTAGACGCAACTCATTGCTAGGGTTCAATAGATATGTAGATATACCGTTAGCAAGTGCGAGACGAGGGCGCTGTGGGTACGGGGCAGCAGCCTATAAACATTGGCATAGAGCAGCTTCAGCGATAAACTGCGACTTTGTTCATTAGTATCAGCGGAGCACTCGATGAGTCTGTTTTTAGTGGGATTGTTAATAGCTGCTATTTTAGTGCTCGCGTGGGGCGTGAGTTTATATAACGCTTTGGTGCGCCTTAAGCATAGCGTGACTAAAGCCTGGTCCAATATTGATGTATTACTTAA
>JAAYTE010000089.1 GCA_012518175.1 Gammaproteobacteria bacterium
AGTTTTAACGTGCGCACTTTGCCGGTTTTTTCTGAGAAGTCTAATTCCTTGAGATCCACCCAGAATATGCTTTGCCCCATAGCTGACTCAAAAAAGTACAGCTGGTTTTTATGGTCAATCACAGTCCGCCAGCGGGTTGAAGAAATATTGGGCTGGTCTGGGGTGCTAATACCATAAGGCACAGACACGTTACGGATGACGCTGAACATACTGGCCAGTGATTCTTCTGGGCCGGCGGCTTGTGGTACCGCATTGACATAAAAAGAGGCGCGGGCAAATCGGTCAGCGGCACGGTTGGTACCCGGTAACATCGTGGTGCCACCAATTTGCTGCCAGTAGGCATCTAAAGCCAGTTGCTTATCGTAGGTGGGAGAGTTGGTCATCACTTGATATTTGCGATTGTGGTGAATCACTTGCTTGCCATCAATGTACTCAATAATTGCGCTATCACCGGTGGCGTCGGAGAGTGATAAGTGCAGAGAAGCTAAGCGCGCTTCGCCGGGCACATCAGCAGTAACTAAGGTGAAGGGTACTTTTTCCAAAGCCTTTACGGCGGAGTCCACATCGGCAAAGTTATCCAATACATATTGCGCCCAAGCGGCAATGCTTAAACCGGGCTTGCTACTGTCGTCAAACTCAGGGTATTGCGATTCAACCAGCCACAATACGTTTGCAGCTAAACCTTTTTCATTGATGCCATCGGTGGTCGAAATATCAAAGCCTGAGGTGATCAGGCTGCCGTATTTTGAAGTCCACTCAATGGAGTTTTCACCGGCCATGCCGGAGCGCTGCATGCCCCGTGGAAATACCCATAAGTTACTGGCTACATCGACTTTCCAGTCCATGGAGCGGGCAGTAATAATGCGATCATTCTCACCTAAATAGACAACACGGGTGCAGGCATCGGCAATACCCGCGCTGAGCAATATGCCGGCAGCGCAAGCAGCTAATCCTGAGCGTTTGGCTTTTTGGAAAAAATTAAGCATCGTTTTATCCTTTTTTAAGTTAAAAGCGCACGGTTAAACCGAGTACTGGACCTGCTTGGCGTACGTCATAATTAAAGCTGTTACCGGTAAAATCACGGGTTTTGTAGCGTTGTGATAAATAGCGGTAACCAACTCGCAACATAGTGGGTTGCTGAGCAATAAAGGTGCGGTAGCCCAAGTACACTTGGCCGTTATAGGTCTTTTTATTGGATGTATCAAAACCGCCAACATCGGCCAAGGCGGAAATATTCCAATGTTTGTCTAAGTCAGCGCTGGCGCGCACCCCGATAAAAGGGTCGTACCAGTCGGTTTTTTTCTCGAATTTAAGCCCCAGCGCTGTATTGGCCAGTGAGGCTTTGAGTTTGGTCCAGCGCACACCAATGGTTGGGTCGATGGTGAAATGGCGCGGCTCATTAAAGACAGTGCTACCGCCTAAATCAGAGGTGTAAATCCGATAAAAAGCACCGGCAGCTAAGGTGGTTTGTTTGACGGCTACTTTTATTTTTTGCCCCATAACATGTTCGGTCTGGCTGGTATCAACGTTAATCGCATCCAAATAAGCACCAAAACGGCGATTGGTCAGCTCGATATTGCCCATAAATACTGAGTCCAGATCACTCACAATATCGGCAAAAGGCATGTCCACATCGGCTTTTTTACCGGCGATAGCGAGATCACCTTTTAACGATGCACCCCATACAAAAGGACTGACCAGCAGCAGCCATTCTTGCTCTTGTGTGTTGTGCTGCGCAGCCGCAAAAGTTGATAAGCCCAGAGTTATACAGGCCACAAAGATTTTTTTGGCGCAAACAGGCATGGTTATTAATCCACCATCAGAGCTGAAAATATGAATATATTATTTATACGCGTTATCGAGGAGGGCTGCCAGTGTCGCGAAGTAGGGGGCTGTTTATCGGCAGTGGGTAAAACTGGGGTATCAGGAAGGGCTGGCTGAGCTATAGTCATTTGTGGTGTATGAGGGGAAAAGAGGGTGGCGTATCCTGTTGATTGTTTCCGACAAGAAATAATTAACAGTAGAGCGATACGCCATGACAAATACTACCCTGA
>JAAYTE010000090.1 GCA_012518175.1 Gammaproteobacteria bacterium
CCTACAACACATCAGCATGCCAGACGGTATTAGTAGCTCACCCTTATCCGCCGCCCTTGACCCCCGTGTTGAGGAAAGCCACGTACAAGAGCAAATGCAAGACAGCCCTCTGGCGGAGGTTGGGGAAACTTCCGAAGAGCAGCATTACTAAACCGCTACAGTGTCTGCGCCACAAGCCACTGCAGCGCAGACACTGCCTGTTTACAGCCCCTGCGCTATAAATGCTGGGGAGGCGGCAAATCCTTGCGCCACCAGCTGCAGCAGCATGGCCTCATGTAGAGGCGGAGCAAATAAAAAGCCTTGAATCAAATCGCAGCCCATTTCCTGCAATAATTTGAACTGCTCTGGCTCTTCCACCCCCTCAGCTACAGTGGTGAACTGAAAGTGGCGAGCCATATCAATTACGGTACGGGTTAAGCGTCTATCTTGAGCATTGACATGCATTTCTGAAATAAAAGCCCGATCAATTTTAAGTACCGCTACCGGTAAAACTTTTAAATAGGCCAGCGAGGAGTAGCCAGTTCCAAAATCATCAATGGCTATGCGAAAACCTGCCGCAGACAGTCGCTGTAACTGCAACATTGCCAACTGCATATTCTCCATCAGGTCTGATTCAGTCACTTCAAGCTCTAAGGCATGAGCTGGCAAGCCCGACTGCTGTACCACCTCAATCAACCACTGAGAAAAATCCGCTTGCATCAATTGCGCACTAGCGACGTTCACTGCAACCGTAAAATGCTCATCCACAGCCTGCTGTGCACGCCAACTTAAAAGGGTAGCAACAGCCTGTTGTATCACCCATTTACCAATCTCAACAATATGGCGATTGGCTTCGACAATAGGAATAAACTCCGCTGGTGAAACCCTACCAAACACTGGGCTTTCCCAGCGCAATAAAGCTTCAGCGCCGCGTACGGCGCCCGTTTGCACATCAACCTTGGGCTGATACAGCAGGTGCAGCTCGTTATTTTCCACCGCGCCATATAAAGCTTGGCTCAACTGGTTTTTACGCCACAAGCTGTTTTCTAGCGCTTGATCGTAGCCCTGCCAGCAATTAGTCTCAGCTGGCAAAGCCACCGCCGCCATACGTACCATTTGTTCTGGACTGCGCTCGACACTGGAGCCGCTGACACCAATGCGCACCGCCACATGTAGCGACAATTGCTGCATCGCCAAGGGCGTCTGAAATGCTCTGAGCAAACGCTGTGCGATCTGCTCAGCCTGAGCCTCACTGACTGGGCTTTCACACAACACCACCCACTTATCCGAGCTCCACACTCCCAGCAAACCCAGCGGCACATCAGCCAACTCTTGTACCTGTGCAGACAGACGACAAAGCACCTGATCCATAACGTCATAGCCGTGCAGGCGCCCCATTTCATCTAAGCCCTCTAGGGCAACAAAAAATGTCAGCAGGTCTTTGCTCTCACTGCGCAACTGTCCAATGGTTTCTAAAATCACAGCACGGTTGGGCAAAGAAGTCAGTGGGTCTTGGCGCGACAGCACGCTTAACTCGTGGGTTCGCTCCGCGACCAAACTCTCCAACAACTGCACCTTTTCTGCCCGCTCACTGAGTAAACGCTGCAGCTGCAAGGTGTTATGAATACGCTGCAACACCTCAATATGATTGAAAGGCTTAGTTAAAAAGTCTTGTGCGCCCAATTCGAGCGCTTGATGCCGCGTTGCCTCATCGATTTGCGCGGTTAAGACAATCACTGCTGGGGTATTTTCAGCATAGTTATTATTCAGCAACTGCAATAATTGCAAACCGTTAAGGCTGGGCATACGGATATCTAACAAAATCAAATCAGGCCGCTTTGTCTGCACCCGAGCTTCAACTTGCAACGGATCAGTCATCCCCTCGACCGTGCGATAGCCTTCATCTTCCAGTAGATCTAGAAGCAGCTCGACGTTCACCGGGTTGTCATCAACAACCAATATATCCGCCGCGCTAAATAACTTGCCAAGAGCAGTCATGGTCTCTCCTGTTGCAATAAAAGTTGTTGAATATGCGCTACCAATGCATCGAGCTGAATAGGCTTGCGATAAAAACCTGCAAACCCTAATGCTTGCGCTTGCTGCTCATCTTGCGTGGCACAGCTGGCGGAAATAGCCAGCAGCGGTATCTGCGTCGTAAGGGGATTATTTTTCAGCATGCGCCCCACTTGCAGACCATTCATGTCCGGCAAATCAATGTCTAATAAAATCAAATGGGGCTGCTCTGAACAAGCTATTTCAAAACCTGCGGCTGCCGAGTTGGCACACAATAACTGCACAGCATCCATCTCACTGCATAATTCCTGCAGTAAACGCTGACTCTGCGGGTTATCTTCAATATAGAGTAAGCGATGTTTATGTAACCTTTGCGGATCAGTTGCTAACTCATCTTCAGTCACGGCAGCGGAACTAGGCTGTGCTGGCAGTGCCAACACCGGCAAAGAGAAGGAAAAAACACTGCCCTCACCCACTGTGGACTGCACTGCAATGTCACTGTGCATCAAGCGCGCTAATTTACGGGTCAGCGCCAAGCCAACCCCTGCTCCCTCAATTCCGCTGTGCTCTGCACCTAAACGATTAAAGGGTTCAAACAACATACCCAACTGCTCAGCGGGAATACCCATGCCACTGTCGCTGACACTAATTTGCATGCGCTCGGCCTCGCGCTGGCACGCCAAAATCACCGTACCACCAACGCGATTGTATTTAATGGCGTTGCTTAACAAGTTAATTAAAATCTGTTTCAAGCGCGTGTAATCGGCCTGCACAAAGCAGTCGTGACTGCTATCGAACTGCACTTGCAGATCAATTTGCTGGCTACTGGCTAATGCTTGGACAATTTCCAAACTGTCATCTAGCACTTCTTTCAAGTTGGTCGGCTCAAGGGATACCTGGGTATGCCCTGACTCAATTCGCGCCAAATCCAGCACTTCATTAATCAAATTCAACAGGTGCTGGCCGCTACGCAAAATCTGCTCATTTTGCCGTTGCTGGCGCTCCGTGAGCGGTTGCTTACCATTTCCCAACAGTTGCGAAAAACCTAATATCGCATTCAAAGGTGTGCGCAGCTCATGGCTCATAGACGACAGAAACTCGGTTTTAGCTTTACTGGAGCGCTCGGCCAAGTCTCGGGCGTTTCTTAACTCTTCAGTAAAGCGCTGCTGCTCATTGAGTTGCCGGTATAAATTGATCAGTAACGCACAGGTTGAGTTGAAGGGCTTTAACCACTCCACCAAAGCTTCATCATAATCCTGCTGGGCATTGGCAATGGCATACATGCCAATGACTTCACCACGGTCCACAATGGGCACACCTAAATAACGCTGCAGCACTGGGTGACCATCGGGTAATGCGCCGCCACGAGGATCCATCAACATGTCATTGCTTAACACAGTTTTCCCGCTGGCAAACACCTGCCCCAACATACTGCGCGGATTGCTCAGGAACATTTCCCCTTCACGCAGCTGCTGCATCAACTGTCGGGTGGGTTCGTTCCAAGCTAAATCACTGATAGCGTGGATTTTTAACGCTGGCACACCTTCACGTTTAATCACCTCACCAATCAGCGCATACTCACTGTGAGTCAGCTGTTTGAGCGCTTCTTTTAAAAACTGCCACAGGGTATTGCCGGATAACAATGCATGATAATCAGTCAGACCACGGTGCAAAACCTGCAAGAGCGCGCGCTCTTTACGCTCACGCTCACGGGCAGCAGCAGCGGCACGTAAATCAGACAAAATCCCAATAAACTCTCGATTCCCAGGTGCTACTGACTCACCCTTGCAGCGCACCTCACTGACCGCTAAGTGAACTGGTATCTGGGTCCCGTTTTTATGCAGCGCGAACACTTCACGTCCCACGCCAATGATATTTTTCTTACCGGTGCGCTGATATTCAGCTAGATAGCCATCATGCTCTGATGACCAACGCTCTGGCATTAACATTTTCACGTTGTGTCCAAGCACTTCTTCACGGGCATAGCCGAGCATATTGAGCGCCGAATCATTCAGGTGTAAGACACGGCCATAGCCATCAATGCGCACAATGCCCGCAGCTGCACTTTCAATAATCGCTGCATAGCGAGCATTACTGGCGTTACTTTGCTGAGTTTGTAGCGCTAGCTCAATGGTGCGTGAATGCAAATATAAAAGCTGCTCTGCCTGACGCGCCAGCAACGTTAAGTGATATTGCTCTGCTGTGCTTAACTGCCGTGGCTGGCTGTCTATCAAACAAAATGTACCGACGTTATAACCGTCTTCCGAACGGATGGGCACGCCAGCATAAAAACGGATATAGGGTGGCCCCTGGACTAAGGGGCTGTTAACAAAGCGCTCATCGAGTAGCGCATCCTCCACTATAAAGGTGCTATCGGCCTCAATGGCACAGGTACAAAACGAACCCTGGCGTGGCAGTTCTAAAGTGTGCACGCCAACCCGCGACTTAAACCACTGCCGATCCGCATCCACTAATGACACCAAAACCATCGGCATATTGAATAAGCTCGCCGCTACTTTGGTGAGATTATCAAAGGCCGGATCTGTGCCAGTGTCTAAAATCTTTAAATTGTGTAAAGCAGCTAAACGCAACTTCTCGTTATTGACTAACGGCATACTAAGCATCCACTGGTTGTTTCAGAAGTTAAAACAGCAACCACAGGTAAATACTACAGCGTTTAGGCCCAGCAGTACCCAAGCAATATAGATGCAAACACTAAGGTCTCAGACATAAACTGACAAAGCCGACTCAGCCCTTTAGAATACGCGGATTGTTGTCACCCAGAATCTATGTGGCTGCGCATAACAGCCGACCGCTATGCTGCTCGGTTGACTCAGTCGCGCACTCTGCCCCAACTCATTTGACTAGGACACGGTATGGAATTTGCTCTTTATTTAGTACTCGGCGCTATTGCTGGCATTTTAGCCGGTTTATTTGGTGTCGGTGGCGGGATTATTATTGTCCCTGTTTTAGTCTTTAGCTTCACCGCGCAAGGCTTTGCC
>JAAYTE010000091.1 GCA_012518175.1 Gammaproteobacteria bacterium
CTCTCAGAGCAAATCAGCGGGCGCTTGTTAGATATTTCAGCCACCGGCTGCAAAGTACATATCAAACAAGCCAACTCCCCGTTACAACCTGGTCAGCTCTACGAATCCTTCTCCATCTGCCTGCCGTCAGGCACGATCTGCTTAAGCGCAGAGTTGCGCCACTTAAAAACTGAAGAAGCCACGCAGTCAATCCAGGCAGGCTTTCAATTTCACCAACTCAGCGGGGCGGCGCAGCGCACCATTGAACGTTTTGTCTACCAATTACAGCGGGAAGCGCGCCGCAGTGATGATGCGCTATTTTAACCAGCTAGAGTCCAACCCCAATTAGCACAGTGCTATCAATACTGAATTTTAGACACAAAAAAACCAGCTTTTAGCTGGTTTTTTTTGCTTTAAGATTAACTCTTAAAAGATGGCGTCCCCTAGGGGACTCGAACCCCTGTTACCGCCGTGAAAGGGCGGTGTCCTAGGCCACTAGACGAAGGGGACAAAACCTTCGAGAACAAGCACAGTTAAATGCCTGTTAGTGTTGTATTGAGCTGAACGATTTAAGCCGTTACTGCACTATGATGTAACTTTTCACATGACTGACTGGGTGTCAGTTGGTATTACATTTCAGAGTATTGGCTCTAAGAATATGGCGTCCCCTAGGGGACTCGAACCCCTGTTACCGCCGTGAAAGGGCGGTGTCCTAGGCCACTAGACGAAGGGGACGAAACCTTCTAAACATACCACTTTCAATTAAACAAGAAAGTGGTGGAGCTAAACGGGATCGAACCGTTGACCTCTTGCATGCCATGCAAGCGCTCTCCCAGCTGAGCTATAGCCCCATTTGGTGGACGGGGCGTATAATAGGAAAATTAAGACTTGCTGTCAAGCTGGTAATCAAAACTATTTTATATTTACGCAGATTACTCATTCTGCACTGCAATTTAACCGGTTTATCAGAGTTAACATTGGAGCGTGCCGTACAGTTGAGCATACAAGCCATCTTTGGCAATCAGCTGCTGATGCGTACCACTCTCAGCCACTCGGCCATCGGCCAGTACTAATACACGATCCGCCTGCCGCACTGCACTTAAACGGTGCGCAATGATTAAGGTTGTGCGGCCAGCTAAAAAAGTATTTAACGCTTGATGCACAGCAAGTTCAGTGGCGCTATCAAGCGCCGATGTTGCCTCATCTAAAATAACGATCTTAGGGTCACTGAGCACCATCCGCGCAATAGCCAAACGCTGCCGCTGTCCACCGGACAAACGCACGCCAGCACGACCAATAATACTGTCCAATCCGTCTGGCAAGGCGCGCACGGTCGCAGCCAACTGAGCAACCTCCAAAGCCTGCCAGCAAGCTGTATCGGTTGTGACGCGTCCCATATTTAGGTTCGCCCGTAAAGTGTCGTTAAATAACGCCGGAGCCTGCAACACCACCGCGGTATGCTCACGTACCCCAGCCAGTCCCACTTCTTGCAAGGTGGCATCGGCATAACGTATGCACCCTGACTGCGCACTATATAAACCAAGTAACAGCTGCACTAGGGTACTTTTGCCACCACCACTGGCGCCAACAATGGCAACTTTTTCTCCAGCGGCAATATCAAAGCTTAAACCCGCCAGCACTTGCTCTTGCCCATAAGCAAAATACAGTTCATCAACGCTAATGGGCACAGTTTTCTGACCAGCGAAAGGATCTTTCCGCGCCGGATAATCCACCTCGTCTTGACGCTCCAGCAATTGATTAATACGCACCATCGCCCCATCGGCAGCATAAAACGCATACTGCAGGTTCAGTAATTGCTCGATTGGCCCGATCATAAACCACAAGTAACTAAAAACCGCGAGCATCTGGCCAATGGATAAATCAGAAAACAACACCGTTAGCATTGCTACCGCACGAAAAATATCAATTCCGTACTGGAACAAGAGACCACTGGCTCGCGCGGCAATATCGGTTTTCCACTGTGATGTGATCGCCCGATCACGCACCTGCCGAGCGCGCTCCAATAAGCGCTGAAAAAAGAACCCCTGATGATTGCCCACCCGCACTTCTTGAATAGCATCGAGGGTTTCATTTAGGGTTTGGGTAAAGACTGCAGTGCTATCATTTTCCAGCTTTTTTAAATGTTTGACGCGCTTACCCAGCTTAATGGTAAAAAACACCACCAAAGGATTGAGCAACAAAATCAATAAAGCCAACTGCCAATTCATCCACAGCAGCACCCCTGCGGTCCCGATTAAGGTCAATAAAGACACTAAAAAGCGGCTGAGGGTTTCGCCAATAAACTTATCCAAGGTTTCGAGATCAGTCACCATATGGGTGGCTACTGTGCCGCTGCCCAAGCTTTCATACTCACTGAGCGAGATGCGCTGCAAGCGAGCCAGCAAACGCTCTCTAATTTGATACACCACATCCTTGGACAGATGGGTGAACATTTTACTTTGCCCCACATTAAACAATAACGAGCCCATTCGGAGCACAAAGGTTAACACCAGCATAAAGCCGATATAGCCCACTGCCTGCTGCCAAATACTGGGCAGCATATAATTCATGATCTCTAACGCTTCACCGCCCTGCCCCAACAGCACCTCATCCACCAGCAGTGGCAATAACAAAGGAATGGGTACGCTGCATAAAGTAGCCAGCACCGCGAGTAGGTTAGCCAGAATTAAACTGCGTTTATGCTGTACAGCTAAGCGACGAATCTGTGCCCAGCTGATTTGATCAGGTGCCAACATTGGTGGCAATCCAGCGTTCGAGTAAGGGTTGCAGCGCCGAATATGGCTGATAGCCGTTCGTGAGCAAGGCATACTGTTGCTGATGCTGGGCTAACACAGTGGGAAACCCTCTCACTGCTAAGTTTTGCACCCAGGCAAACTCTGTTTGTAGCGCCACATGCGTATCTGCTGCATCAAAACCTTGAGCAAAAGCTTCTGGCCTATACCCTGCTTGCGCAGCAATTTCTCGCAAAACTACCGCCCGGGTAATATCTTGCCCACCTTGATAAAAGGCCTGCTGTAAGCGTGCTAAAAAATCAAACAAAAGGCTTGCGTCGAGCTCTCGAGCCACTACAAGAGCACGGCAAGCTGGCTCTGTGTCGTATAAAAAGCCACTGGGCAAGGCATCAGTAAAGTTAAATGGCTGGCCTGTAGCTTCAGCCACGGCGCGCCAATGTTGCAAGATGTAGGTGCGTTTTTGTTCATCCAATACCGCTTGCTCACCGGTACGTAAGCCGCCGACGCGCAAGGTTGTTGCCACCCCTGCCGCTTGCGCCTGCTCAAGTAACTGCTGCATGACTGGGGCAAACCCCCAGCACCATGAGCACATCGGATCCATAATATAAACCAGCTGCGGGCTGTGCATCGCGCGCTCCTAGTGCTTTCTGCCTCATCCATTGGCGCCGCTTAGCGCTCAATATATGAGCCATCTCTCATTAATGATGAAAGATTCTATTTGCTGAAAAACACAAGTTTACCCGATCCAAACAGCACTTTAAGGTTTCTCTGCAGTTTTTATTGAGCACCCCTGCTTTCACAGCAGCGCATAAATATCGCGCTGAAATAAAAACAGCGCTGCGGGTCACCCCTACAGCGCTGTTTTCTGTCTCTGACGCGGTATTTTACACCGCAGCAGCAACTCGCGAACCTTGGTCAATGGCACGCTTGGCATCCAGCTCAGCAGCCACATCCGCACCGCCAACCAAGTGCACTGTCACCCCCGCGGCTTCCAACTCTGCTTGTAATTCACGTAAAGGGGTTTGCCCTGCACATAAAATCACATTATCCACCGGCAATATCTGCGGCTCACCACCGGCCACGCTAATATGCAGACCTGCATCGTCCACACGCAGATACTCAACACTTGGGATCATCTCCACTTGTTTAGTTCTGAGGCCAGCGCGGTGCACCCAACCAGAGGTTTTACCCAGTCCCGCCCCCACTTTGCTCTTTTTACGCTGCAACAAATACACTTGACGCGCTGCTGCTGCAGGCTGCGGTTGCACCCCAGCAATCCCACCGCGGGCTTCCAAACCTAAATCAATGCCCCACTCTTTCCAGAAAGCATCAGTATCTAAGCTGGTGCTCGCACCACTGTGAGTCAGTAGTTCAGACACATCAAAGCCAATGCCACCCGCGCCAATAACTGCAACCTTATCGCCAACCGGCTTACGTCCTAAAATAGCATCCAGATAGCCCATTACTTTTGGATGATCAATTCCAGGGATTTCCGGTACACGCGGGACAATACCTGTAGCTAAAATAACTTCATCGAAGCCTTGCGCTAGCAGTTCTTGCGCATTCACCCGCTGGCCAAGCTTAACGTTGACCTTGGTAGCTTGCAGTTTCTGCTGGAAGTAACGCAAGGTTTCATAGAACTCTTCTTTGCCTGGAATCAGCTTGGCAACATTAAACTGCCCGCCAATTTCTTCTGCCGAATCAAATAAAGTCACCTCATGACCACGCTCCGCTGCCACTGTTGCTGCCGCCAAACCAGCAGGGCCAGCGCCGACCACGGCAATCTTTTTCACCGCGGTGGTGGGAATATAATTCAATTCTGTTTCATGGCAGGCGCGCGGGTTCACCAAGCACGAGGTTAGCTTACCGCTGAAAGTGTGGTCCAAGCAGGCTTGGTTACAACCAATACAGGTATTGATTTCATCTGCTTTACCGGCTGCAGCTTTATTCACAAACTCAGGGTCGGCCAAGAATGGACGGGCCATGGAGATCATATCTGCGTCATTTTCTGCCAGAATTTGCTCAGCTACTTCTGGGGTATTAATCCGGTTAGTGGCCACCAACGGAATCGAAACCTCACCGCGCAATTTCGCTGTCACTTTGGCAAAAGCACCACGGGGCACTTTAGTGACGATGGTGGGAATACGTGCTTCATGCCAACCAATACCGGTGTTGAGAATGGTTGCACCTGCAGCTTCCAGAGCTTTAGCGAGCTCAACCACTTCTTCCCAGCTGCTGCCATTCTCCATTAAATCAAGCATCGACAAACGGAAAATAATAATAAAGTCAGCACCGACTGCTGCACGCACACGGCGCATAATTTCTAGCGCAAAACGCATGCGGTTCTCGTAGCTGCCGCCCCACTGATCAGTGCGCTTGTTGGTATGCGTGACCAAAAACTGGTTAATTAAATAACCTTCCGAACCCATAATTTCGACGCCATCATAATTGGCAGACTTAGCTAAGACCGCGCAATTGACAAAGTCTTGGATCTGCTGCTCGATGCCTTCTTCATCCAGCTCCTTGGGTTTGAAAGGGTTAATCGGCGCTTGAATCGCACTGGGCGCTACAGACTTGGGGCTATAGGCATAACGTCCCGCATGCAAAATTTGCATACAAATCTTTCCGCCTGCCGCGTGCACTGCAGCGGTAACAATTTTATGCTTTTGCGCCTCTTCAGGGGTGCTCAACTTGGCTGCACCGGCATAAACACTGCCTTCCTCGTTAGGGCCAATGCCGCCCGTTACCATAAGACCTACACCGCCGCGCGCACGCTCAGCAAAGTATGCAGCCATGCGCTCAAAACCATTCGGACGCTCTTCCAGACCGGTGTGCATCGATCCCATCAATACACGGTTTTTCAGCGTGGTAAACCCAAGATCAAGGGGTGCCATTAAATGCGGATAATGTGGATTTGACATCAAGACTCTCCAAAACAGGTACAAACACGGATTGCTGGTTTTTCTTATGCACAATACAGGCAGTGACCAGTCAAATATTGCTTAACACAATAAACAGCTCTGCAGGCCTTCTCAATGACCCAAACGAACAGTTTTATGACTATAATAAACACCCGATTTAAACAAAAGCCACCCACAATATGAAAACAACACGCCCCAGCATGCGCTTAGGTGATTTATCCATGGGCTTTGTACACAGCATCGCAGCTGCCATTGAGCAGCACCAGCATTGCGCCGCACAACTACTGGAGCGGTTCGAGCTCAGCCCTGAGCGTTTAGCTGAACCCCATGCGCGCTTATCGATTCCGCGCTATATGCGCTTAGGCCATGCTGCTACGCAACTTACCGGCAACCCTGCGCTGGGTTTAGTGATTGGCGACAAAAGCGCACTGCACCACTTAGGTTTAGCCGGCGTCACAGCAGCCCAAGCCCCCACACTACGCGCTGCAGCACGCTGTATTAGTCGCTTTGAGCCGTTATATGCCCAAAACTATCGTGGCGCCAGCCAATTTATTGAGGACAGCGAAGGGGCTTGGTTTAGTTTTTATTCTATAGCCCCCTATAACGCCTATAACCGCTTTGTGGTGGAGTCAGTATTGCTCGGTTGGATCAGTCATTTGCGGCAAGTGTGTCAAAGCCACATAGACATCGACTTACTGCAGATAGAGTATCCCGAGCCAAGCTACGCAGCGGTTTTCCAGCAGTATTTAGACTGCCCAGTAGAGTTTAACGCCGAACATAACCGCATTCGCTTTAACCAACCAAGCCTAGCCCTGAGTAATCCACAGCACTGCTCCAGCACTTGGCATGCGCTACTGGAATTATGCGAGGAACAACTGGCACTGAAAACCCGCAGCTACAGCCTAGTCGAACAGGTCGCACAGCTCCTAGCTCCTCTACTTAAACAGGGCGAGCCGAGCATCGATCAAGTTGCGCAGAAACTGCAACTGCCAGCGTGGACGCTACGACGCAGACTGGCTGCACAGGGCACACAGTTTCGCCAGTTGGTCAATGACACGCGATTTGATTTAGCCAGCAGTTACATTCGCGATACAGATTTAACCTTTAGCGAAATATCCTGGTTGTTGGGATTCTCTTCTCCAGAGGCTTTTCAACGTGCTTTTAAACGCTGGGCTCAACAAACCCCAGGAGAGTTTCGTCATGCTGTTGTACGCAAAGCATAGAACATAACGATACTGGCGTGGTCTTAGAAATAATGAGTTTATGGCGTAACTCTCTGAGCGCGCTGTACTTTAAACTTCCGATTCCCGCCAAGCGCAGGGCTACAGATAACTTAAGCCCAAGAGTTTTCCTATATATCGCACTACAGACAAGGTTATAATTGCAATAATTAAGTGCTCTATACCTATTTCCAGATGAAGATATTGACCCATGTATAAAATTTTTGAAACGGTAGACGAAGTGTCACGCTACACAGCGCAACGCTTACTCGATAAAATTAAAGCCTTGCC
>JAAYTE010000092.1 GCA_012518175.1 Gammaproteobacteria bacterium
AGGGTTATTCATCCCATGTTAAAGAAATTACGCGGCATGTTTTCCAGTGATTTATCCATTGATTTAGGAACTGCCAACACCCTTATTTATGTACGTGATCGCGGTATTGTTTTAGATGAGCCGTCGGTTGTAGCGATTCGTACGCGGGGTAATCAGAAAAGTGTGGTTGCGGTAGGTACTGATGCAAAACGCATGTTAGGACGTACCCCAGGAAATATTTGTGCAATTCGGCCAATGAAAGATGGCGTGATTGCCGACTTCAGTGTTTGTGAAAAAATGCTGCAGTACTTTATTAATAAAGTGCATGAAAATAGTTTTTTACAGCCCAGTCCGCGGGTGTTGATTTGCGTACCTTGTAAGTCCACTCAAGTTGAGCGCCGGGCAATTCGTGAGTCAGCCTTAGGTGCTGGCGCGCGTGAAGTGTTCTTAATTGAAGAGCCTATGGCTGCGGCAATTGGTGCTGGTTTACCCGTGGATGAAGCGCGCGGCTCAATGGTTGTCGACATTGGTGGTGGTACCACAGAAATTGCTTTGATCTCACTTAACGGTGTGGTCTACGCAGAGTCCGTACGTGTTGGTGGTGACCGTTTTGATGAAGCGATTATTACCTATGTGCGCCGCAACTACGGCAGCCTGATTGGTGAATCCACCGCTGAGCGGATTAAGCAAGAAATTGGCGCTGCTTTCCCCGGCGGCGAACTGCTTGAGTTTGATGTGCGTGGGCGTAATTTAGCCGAAGGTGTACCGCGCAGCTTTACTCTTAACTCGGATGAAGTGCTGGAAGCGCTGCAGGAATCTTTGGCCGCTATTGTGCAAGCAGTGAAAAGTGCCTTGGAGCAATCACCACCGGAGTTGGCGTCTGATATCGCCGAGCGCGGTTTAGTCTTGACCGGTGGTGGTGCTTTGTTGCGCGATATGGATAAGTTGCTGTCCCAAGAAACCGGTTTGCCGGTGATTGTGGCGGAGAATCCTAAAAATTGTGTTGCCCTTGGTGGCGGTCGCGCTTTAGAAATGATGGATCGCAACTCCATGGATCTACTCTCAGCTGAGTAACCGCTGCAACCACTGTAAAAAGTTGGGTTGCACTGTGGCCAAGGTTCATCTTAACGGCGAAGAGTTTTATCCTGTTCGTCAGTTAAGCTGTTGAGGAAGCATCTATTAAGCCATTATTTGCTAAAAGTACGCTGTTAAGTACAAAGTTTTTAATCCTAACCTGTTTCTCTGTTGCATTGATGTTGGTTGATGCGCGGCTGCAGGTGCTTAAGCCTGTGCGCAGCAGTTTGGGCATGGTATTAACGCCAATGTACTGGCTGGGTGATTTACCGGTGCGCACTTGGTCTGAGGTTGCGCAGATGTTTAGCAGCCGCACTGATTTGCTCGCTGAAAATGAAGAACTGCGTGCTGAAACCTTATTAATGCAGCGTCGCCTACAAAAGTTGGCAACTTTAACTGAGCAAAACGTGCGTTTACGTGAGTTGCTTAATTCTTCGGCATTAATTGATGACCGTGTGTTAGTGGCTGAGCTCATCGGCATCGATCCCAACCCTTATACCCATCGTGTGCTCATCAATAAAGGCAGTAGCAGTGGCGTGACCCTCGGTCAGCCGGTGTTGGATGCCCGTGGTGTCATGGGGCAAGTGGTCGAAGTGATGCCTTACACGTCACGGGTTTTATTGATTACCGACAGCAACCACAGTTTGCCGGTGCAAGTGAACCGTAATGGTTTGCGGGCCATTATCAGTGGTACCGGCGATTTAGAATCCCTTGAATTACGTTATGTAACAGATACTGCAGATATCCGTGAAGGCGATTTGTTAGTGACCTCCGGTATGGGGCAACGCTTTCCGGTGGGCTACCCAGTGGCGGTGGTCAGTGAAGTGCAGCGCAATACTGGGCAGCCTTTTACGCAGATTGAAGCCTTGCCGGCAGCGAATCTGAATCGCAGCCGTTATTTATTATTAGTGTTTAGTGACGCTAAGGGCTCGACTCAGGACCTGGATGAGGAAGTGGAAAGTGCTCTTGAGGATGCCAAACAGCTGTTAAAAGCCACCGAAACCACCGCAGCGGAGGCCCAGTAAATGAGTGCAGCAGTAGGTAAAGCAACAATCATCATGTGGTTGACCCTGCTCTTGGCACTGTTGTTATCCGTGGTGCCGATGCCCGAACACTTGGAGGTGGCGCGGCCTTTATGGCTGGCTTTAGTGTTGACCTTTTGGGCGATGAACTACCCTCACCGTGTCGGTTTGCTGACGGCCTGGTGCTTTGGTATTGCTCAGGATGTGTTGTATGGCACGCTCTTTGGTCAGCATGCGCTGGCCTTAGTGCTGGTGGTGTTCTTGGTGTTAACTTTGCAGCAGCGCTTAAAAGTCTTTCCGTTATGGCAGCAGTCATTGGCTTTGTTGGTTATTTATGGCTTAGCGCAATTGGTGCTGCTATGGCTCAGCACGCTGTCAGGCATGCGCCCAGAAATCAACTATTATGCGCTACCTGTGCTGGTGAGTAGCTTGCTGTGGCCTTGGTTATATTTGTTGCTCAATAATGTTAGGCGCTGGCGCGGCTTTCGCTAGTTGTCTGCTGCTGTTAGCCTGTCAACGAAGGGGCAGTGGGCGTTAATAGCGTGGTGACTGTGGTCTTGGTTAGCTGTCTTGACGATAACGCTGTAATCTTCTCAGTTCCCTGTGATGGTTCGAGAGCAGGTATTTGCTTTTTTAGGTGCAATTAGATTTTGCCGAGCTGTATTGCTGAACCGGACACCTCCAAGCCTTAGACTGAGAACGCCATGAGTGAAGAAATCTTAATCAATATAACGCCAATGGAATCGCGCGTCGCTGTAGTAGAAAATGGCGTTTTGCAAGAAGTGCACGTTGAGCGTACTCAGCGCCGAGGTATTGTTGGCAATATCTATAAAGGCAAGGTTGTCCGAGTCTTGCCGGGGATGCAGGCCGCCTTTGTTGATATAGGTTTAGCGCGGGCCGCTTTTATTCATGCGGCCGATATCACCGCCCGTGAAGGCATGACAGGCGAAGGTATCAGTGGCTTAGTGCATGAAGGGCAGGCGCTGGTGGTGCAAGTCACCAAAGATCCCATTGGCAGTAAAGGCGCGCGCCTCACCACTAATCTTTCGATACCTTCGCGCTATTTGGTGTATATGCCCAGTAGCAGCCATATTGGTGTTTCGCTGAAAATTGAAGAAGAAAGCGAACGCGAACGTTTAAAACAAGCAGTCAGCGAATGTTTGCTCAGTGAAGGCCTTGAAGAAAAAGGTGGCTTTATTATTCGTACCGCTACCGAGGGTGCGGATATGAGCGCCATTATGGTGGATATTCGTTATTTGCACCGCTTGTGGGAGCAAGTGCGTGAGCAAATGAAAGTCTGTGCTGCGCCTACAGTAATTTATGAGGAATTGTCTTTGCCGTTGCGCACCTTGCGCGATTTGGCGGCCGAACATACGGAAAAAGTTCGCATTGATTCCCGTGAAACCTTACAAAAGGCTCAGCAGTTTGTGGGTGAGCTAATGCCAGAAATTGCAGATCGTGTTGAGCATTACCCTGGTGAGCGGCCAATTTTTGATTTGTATGGCATTGAAGATGAAATTCAAAAAGCCTTAGAGCGCAGGGTGCCGCTTAAATCCGGCGGTCATGTGGTGATTGATCCGACCGAGGCAATGACCACCATTGATGTCAATACTGGCGCTTTTGTGGGCCACCGTAACCTAGAAGAAACTGTATTTAAAACCAATTTAGAAGCGGCGCTGACCATCGCCCGTCAACTGCGTTTGCGCAATGTGGGTGGCATTATCATTATTGACTTCATTGATATGGAAGATGAAGAGCATCGCCGTCAAGTCCTGCGCACCCTTGAGCGTCAGTTAGAGCGCGATTATGCGAAAACCAATATTATTGGTATTACTGAGCTGGGCTTGGTGCAAATGACCCGCAAACGCACTCGGGAAAGCTTAGCGCAGGTGCTGTGCGAGCCGTGCTCAACGTGTCAGGGCCGAGGGCAGGTGCGTACCGCTGAAAGCATTTGTTATGAGATATTCCGTGAAATATTGCGGGAGGCACGTGCCTTTCAAGCCGATGGCTATATGGTCTTAGCCAGTCAAAGTGTCGTGGATCGCTTGCTGGATGAAGAGTCTGGCAATGTGGCTGACTTAGAGTCGTTTATTGGTCACCCGATTCGCTTTCAAGTGGAAAGCATGTATTCACAAGAGCAATATGATGTAGTTTTGCTCTAATCAGGACAGTAGTTAAGGGGATAGGATGGGTGCTGCGCTGACTGGGCTGAATCGAACTTTACGCTGGGCTTTATGGCTGCTGGCCGCTGTGCTTATTTTTGTGGCGCTGTATGTCAGCATAGGTCGGCAGTTTATGCCGTTGCTGGCGGAGTACCGCAGCGAAATTGAGCAGCAGTTGCAGCAGCGCCTGCAGCAGCCTATTCAGATTGAGCAGTTACAAGGCGGTTGGCGCGGTTTTTCACCGCTGCTTGAGGCGCGTTATGTCACCCTCGGTGAGGGCACAGATGCGGTACAAGTGGAAACCTTACGCATTGAGCCGGATGTAATTGCCAGCTTATTATCCAGAGAGTTGCGCTTTGCTAAAGTCAGCTTAGATGGCTTGCAAATTCATCTAGAGGAAAATCAGGCTGGGCGTTGGGCGCTGCAAGGTTTAGAACTGAGTAGCGCCGAAGAAACTGCATTCGGGCTGAATGATTGGCTGGGGAAGTTACAGCAAGTTGCTCAGCTCAGCGTGTTAAACAGCCGAGTGATTATTCAACCGTACGGACATGAACCACTGGCGTTGACGTATGCCGGTTTTACCTTAAGTCGCAACGGTGCACAGCAGCGCTTAGATTTACGGGCAGTTTTACCCGATGGGAACAGCCTTGAGATGAGTGCGCAAGGGCAATTCATCGATAAAGACTGGCGGCAAAGTGCCTTAGCGGTTTATCTGAAATTCCCCAATAGCAATTTAGCTCAGTGGTTGCCTGAGCAGTATTTTCCCGACTGGCAACTGCACCGCTTTAAAGTTGCTGGTGAGCTGTGGTTAAACGCAGCCGCAGGGCAGTTGCAAGAGGGCGCATTGCAGTTGGCAGGGCTGGAGCTGGAAGTGCAAGCCGCCCATGCGCAGCCCTTGCAGTTGCAAGCGCGAATCGCGCAGGGGTTTTATCAGAACATTGAAGGCGTGCACAATGCTTGGTTAGAGCACTTGCCTTTACAGATCGATCAACTGCCCGTGCATGACTGGCGCATTCTAGCCAGCTATGAAAATCATATGACCACGCGTTTGCAGTTGGCCATTGAACAGCTAGATTTAACCCATGTGCAGCGGGTGCTGGAGCGCGTGGTACAGCTCCCAGAAGAGGCAGAAGATGTGCTCAGTAGTCTGCAACCCAGCGGCTTATTGCGTAATTTTAATCTGCGCTGGCAGCCAAAGGAGCCGCAGGCAGAGCGTTTAGCTTTTGTCAGCAACCTGCAGGGTGTGGGGTTCTCTGCTTGGCAGGATGTACCTGCGGCAACAGGCATCAGTGGGCACATTTCGGGTGGTTTAACTGCGGGTGAGTTACGCCTGGCCAGTCCTGACGGGTTTAGTCTGCATTTGGCAAATTTGTTTGCCCAGCCTTGGGTCTATCAGCAAGCCCATGCGCAGCTGCTATGGCAATTTGATCAGCAGGGTTTCACCTTAGAAAGTCCCTATC
>JAAYTE010000093.1 GCA_012518175.1 Gammaproteobacteria bacterium
TCACCCACTGCCGCAGCGCAGGCATCCACTGCCGGATCAAGAAAAGTGAACTGCATTCCTAAGGGTGTTCCAGCCAGCGACAACATACGTCCTAACTGCCCACCACCAATCACGCCAACTTTCATGACTTAAGCCTCCCGTGGATCTGGGTTATCTAACACGGTTTGCGTTTGCTGCTCACGGAACGCATTCAGTGCGGTATGAATTTCTGGATGCTGATGACCAATAATACTGGCCGCCAATAAAGCCGCATTGATTGCGCCTGCTTTACCAATGGATAAGGTTGCCACAGGAACGCCCGCCGGCATTTGTACAATCGACAACAGCGAATCAACACCAGACAGCATAGAGGATTGCACGGGCACACCCAGTACCGGCAAGTGCGTTTTGGCCGCGCACATACCCGGCAAGTGTGCGGCACCACCGGCACCTGCGATAATCACTTGCACGCCACGCTCATGGGCTTTTTCAGCGTAACTGAATAATAAATCTGGAGTGCGGTGCGCCGAAACCACTTGCACCTCATAAGGAATACCGAGGGTTTCCAGCATGTCTACGCTGTGGCTCATTGTGCTCCAATCCGACTTGGAACCCATAATCACGCCTACCAGTGGACTCATCAGTGTTGCCTCTTCAAGTTTGGCCGCCAGTTAGTGCGGCAAAAATAACAAACCACGCAACACGGCGTGGCTTAGTTAATGAAATAGTTAAGATGTAAGAAGTGCGCAATTATAGCGCATTTGCAGCGCTTTACTAAAACACCAATGGAAAAATCCATGCTCTGCCTTAGCGCCCGCCTTGCACAGTCAGACCAACGCCTAACTCCACTGCCAACGCCCAAGGCAATAACAGAGTATCCAAGAGCAGACTAAAAGGTAAATCCAGTGCGGCATATTTTGGCGCCTGTGCACCAAAGCGCTCAACTGGATAACAGCCACCTTGCACACTGTACCAGTCCAGTCGAGTTCCAGAATAAATCACCGGAGCTCCTGCTTGCGCAGCATCTAAAGTACGCACACTGGCGCAACCACTGCTCAATAGCACCGCCATCAACAGCAGTGCAGCAAGCTTATTACTCATTCCAGTCCGCTTGGTGATGCTCACCCCAGCGCGGCAACATATCTTGCGGAATTTGTAAGATGTTCAGAATGCGCGCTACAACAAAGTCGACCAAGTCTTCAATGCTTTGTGGCTGGTGATAAAAACCGGGCGAAGCTGGCAAAATCACTGCGCCCATATTCGATAATTTCAGCATATTTTCCAAATGAATACTGGAGTACGGCGCTTCACGGGGCACTATAACCAACTGGCGCCGCTCTTTCAGCACCACATCAGCGGCACGCTCAATCAAACTATTACAAGCGCCTGTGGCAATCGCCGACAGCGTACCTGTCGAACAAGGCACCACCACCATCGCGCTCGGCGCACCCGAACCAGATGCCACAGAAGACATCCAATCCTCTTTGCCATATACCCGCACCTGACCTGCAGCAGCACCGGTATATTCGGTTAAAAACTGTTGCATGGCTTGCGGCTTAGGTGGCAACAGCACATCGGTTTCCGTAGCCAAGACCAACTGCGCGGCTTTGGAGATTAAAAAATGCACTTCACGGTCTTCTTGCACTAAGCAATCCAACAAGCGTAAGCCATATTGCGCGCCAGACGCGCCGGTCATGGCTAAAGTGACTCGCCGCGGCCCCATCATTGTGCTGCCTCCAAAGCTTCCATAAGCTGTGTATGGATTCCGCCAAAACCACCATTACTCATAATCACCACCTGGGTATCAGCTTGCGCCAGCGCTAACACGCCAGCAATAATGTCTTCTAAGCTGTTACACACCTGCGTCGGTACCGGTGCACCAGCAACTGTGCTCGCTAAATCCCAGCCCAGACTGTCTGGCGCGTACCAAAACACATGATCGGCTAGGGCTGTCGACGGTGCTAAACCTTCACGGTGCGCACCCAGTTTCATTGAGTTGGAACGCGGCTCAATCACCGCAATAATCTGTTGCTTGCCCACCTGCTTGCGCAAACCATCTAAGGTGCTGGCAATGGCTGTTGGATGATGGGCAAAATCATCATAGACCGTCACCCCGCGCACGCAACCAAGGTTTTGCATACGACGCTTCACATTCTCAAATTCACGCAATGCTTGTGCACCATGCTCAGCCGTTACGCCCACATGGCGTGCCGCGGCGAGTGCCGCCAACGCATTGGCCACATTGTGTAAACCGGTCAAGGGCCAGCGCACCACGCCTTGCTCCACACCGTCTAACGACACAACAAACTCAGATCCATCGTCTTTCAGCAAACGCGCTTGCCACTGGCCATCGGGGCCTGTGGTTTGCCGCGGCGTCCAGCAGCCTTTGTCCAGCACTCGCTCAATGGCTTGCTCTTGTGCTGGGTAAATAATCAAACCATTGCTGGGCACGGTACGCACTAAATGATGAAACTGCTGCTCAATGGCGGCTAAATCAGGAAAAATATCCGCATGATCAAATTCTAAATTATTGAGCACTGCGGTGCGCGGGCGGTAGTGGACGAACTTTGAGCGCTTATCAAAAAAGGCACTGTCATACTCATCCGCCTCAACTACAAAGAAGTCTGTTTCACCCAGTCGTGCTGAGATACCAAAATTTTGCGGGACACCACCGATTAAAAACCCTGGCTGCATTCCGGCGTACTCTAAAATCCATGCCAGCATGCTGCTGGTGGTGGTTTTGCCGTGGGTACCTGCCACTGCCAACACCCAGCGCCCTTGCAACACATGCTCGGCCAACCATTGCGGGCCAGACACATACGCCAGGCCTGTGTTTAACACATACTCAACAGCTGGGTTACCTCGGGACAACGCATTACCTACCACGACTAAATCTGGTGCAGGCTGTAAGTGCTCAACATGGTAGCCGTGCATCAACTCAATGCCCTGCTCTTCGAGCTGGGTACTCATGGGCGGATAGACATTGGCATCCGAGCCGGTGACGCGGTGCCCTAACTCTTTGGCTAAGAGGGCTAAAGAGCCCATAAATGTGCCACAAATACCTAAAATATGAATATGCATATACACCTCAAATAATTGCCCGCAAGATTAACACAAGGATCAACATGCGACTGCGCGCCAAGCACCTCCAGCACATTTGCCAGCCATTACAGTTATAGGGCAGGATTGTTAGCCCACTGATGACCAAAACACGAAAAGAGAATTGCCATGCGCATTATTTCTGCCAACTTAGAGCATCTAGACCAACTAACACCCATGTTTATCCATTACCGCGAACTCTATGGTGCTATGCCGCAAGCAGAGGCTTCAAAAGATTTCTTAACCCAGCGCTTAAATAAGCAAGAAGCGATTATTTTACTGGCTTTTGCAGAAGATACTTTATTGGGCTTTTGTTTGGTGTACCCAAGCTTTTCCTCGGTGTCACTGCGCCCTATTTGGATTCTTAATGACTTGTATGTAGCAGAAGGTGCACGGCGCAAACAGGTCGCGCACAAACTCCTCAAAGCCATTACCGAACAAGCCCGGGCCAAGGATGCCGTGCGCTTACGGGTTTCCATCCATGCCAGTAACGAAATTGCCCAGCGCCTATATGAATCAGCTAATTTTTTCGAAGACCGCCACTTTAGAAATTATATTTT
This sequence comes from Gammaproteobacteria bacterium, assembly GCA_012518175.1. GTDB lineage: Bacteria > Pseudomonadota > Gammaproteobacteria > Pseudomonadales > Pseudomonadaceae > Denitrificimonas. Next base: position 3,639 of record JAAYTE010000093.1, read on the forward strand.
ATTATTATAAGTCAGTCTTACTTGTGCTTTTTAGCACAGACTGCGCGGCAAAACTGAAGCTCTACAGCGGCAATCTTCCCAGCCGCCCTTCAGCACTTGGTATAGCGAAACAAATACCCCTATAATTGCTGCACTTTTCACCTACAATTGGATGCCCACATGAGCTTTAGCAAAATCCCAGCTGGCAAAGACTTACCGAACGATATTTACGTTGCTATCGAAATCCCCGCCAATCACGCGCCAATCAAATATGAAATTGATATGGAAACCGACAACCTCATGGTTGACCGTTTTATGGCGACCCCTATGTTCTACCCAGCCAACTACGGTTTTATTCCTAACACTCTGGCTGATGATGGTGATGCGCTCGATGTTTTAGTGGTAACGCCATACCCAGTAGCGCCAGGTGCGGTAATTCGCGCTCGTCCAGTTGGTGTTTTGCACATGACTGACGAAGCAGGCGGTGACGCTAAACTGATTGCAGTGCCACATGAAAAAATCACTCAATTGTACAATGACGTACACGAGTACACCGATTTACCACCTTTACTCATCGAGCAAATTAAACATTTCTTTGAGAACTACAAAGACCTAGAAAAAGGCAAGTGGGTTAAGGTTGAAGGCTGGGGTGATGCCGCTGCTGCCCGTGCCGAAATCAGCAAAGCTGCTGCCGCTTTTAACAAGTAAGACAGCTTAAATCAGAGCAGCCGCGCTTCGCATAAGCGGCTGCTGTGCTCTGCGGCATTGAGTTGTGCGCTTTGGCAGCAACAACACTGGCCCATTAGAGTGCTTCCTCACAACAGGTTGCCTTTGCCTTAAAGCGGCCCCGTAAAAGTCACCCTGTTGTTTATTACCACTTAATTTTGTGAGGGCTGTATGGCTCGCCAAAAAGAAACACCTCCTTTCGAGCAATCCTTAGATGCTCTACAAGTACTAGTCGAGCGTCTTGAAAGCGGCGATTTATCCCTTGAAGACTCGCTCTCCACCTTTGAGCAAGGCATTGCCCTTACCCGTGAATGCCAAAGCGCATTGCAAGACGCAGAACAACGCGTCCAAGTTCTGCTTGAGCAAAATGGCAAGCTGGTTGAAAAACCTCATGATGGAAACCTAGAGCCTTGATCACCCACTACCAGAAGTTCTGTCAAGGTCATGTTGATGCGGCGCTGGAGCAATTACTGCAAGCCCCGTCCGACGAGCTGCAACGCCTTTATGCAGCGATGCGCTATAGCGTAATGAATGGTGGCAAACGTGTCCGTCCGCTACTGGTATTTGCGAGCTGCCAAGCACTGGGCGGTGAAGTCCAGCAGGCCTATGGCGCAGCTTGCGCAGTCGAATTGATTCATGCCTATTCCTTGGTACACGATGATCTACCTGCTATGGATGATGACGATCTGCGTCGCGGCCAACCAACCACCCATAAAGCATTTGATGAAGCCTATGCAATTTTAGCCGGCGACGCCCTGCAATCACTGGCCTTTTACGCTCTAGGTGACGAAACTCTCTCACCTATTAGCGCTCAACAACGCTTGGATATGTTTAAAGTGCTGTCTAATGCTGCAGGCGCCGCCGGCATGGTTGGCGGTCAAGCCATCGACTTAAGTTCCGTTGGGCAAAGCATAGATCAAGCAACGCTTGAATTAATGCATCGCCATAAAACCGGCGCATTGATTCAAGCCAGCGTACATTTAGGCGCTCTGGCCAGCAACCACGCCACACCAGCAACTCTAAACGCCCTAGATGCATACGCCCAAGCCATTGGCTTAGCTTTCCAAGTACAGGACGATATTCTCGACGTAACCAGCGACACCCAAACTCTGGGCAAGCAACAAGGCAGTGATGCTGAGCACAATAAACCGACCTACCCTGCCCTGCTAGGCCTCAAGCAAGCCCAGCAATATGCTTATGAGCTTAGAGATCAAGCTCAAGCAGCATTAGCAGGCCTTGACCAGCGCGCCGATCACCTGCGCAATCTGGCTGACTATATTGTCTCGCGTAGCAGCTAACGCAGCCTCTGCCAGCTGCAGGCAAGCTCTACGCGCAAGACGCAAGTAGCGCACCATCTAACAACAATAACGCAGCACAATACAGCGCAAGAGACTGGCTACAGCTGAGCTAAGCGCAAACTATCAGATAAGATTTTTATAGACTCTAAAACCAAAAAAGCGCTTAACAGAAACTGCTAAGCGCTTTATATATTCGTCTAAACAAATACGATGGTGGGTCGTGCGGGATTCGAACCTGCGACCAATTGGTTAAAAGCCAACTGCTCTACCACTGAGCTAACGACCCAAAAAATGGTCGGGGTAGGGGGATTCGAACTCCCGACATCCTGCTCCCAAAGCAGGCGCGCTACCGGACTGCGCTATACCCCGATGGCTCCACGACCTGGACTCGAACCAGGGACCCAATGATTAACA
>JAAYTE010000094.1 GCA_012518175.1 Gammaproteobacteria bacterium
GGATAATGCCGGGCTTGGTTAAGGCATCGTCGTCTTCCATAAACACCAAAGCGGTAGTGAGACGGACGATATCGCGCGGGGTAAAGTGCTCTCCGGCGGTGTCATTGGAGCTTTCAGCAAAGCGGCGGATCAACTCTTCAAACACCAAGCCCATGTCATGGTTGGACACAGTTTTAGGACTCAGGTCGGTTTGACGGACTTTTTGCACAACCTTGAACAACAGATCAGCATCATTGAGCTGGCCTAGAAACTCGGCAAAGTTAAAGTACTCAAAAATCTCGCGGGCATCTTTAGAGAAGCCTTGGATATAGCTTTCCAGATTGGACTTAATATCGTCTTGACCCAGCTTGGAGAGATCCATTTTCGAGACGTTATAAAAGCTGAGGGTTTCACCATTGAGTTGGGTGGCGCGCAGCAGCAGCTTTTCTTGCGCCTCTTCTGGCAGATTCATCGGCTGAATCTCTGCATATTTAGCCAGCACTTGCGCTTTACTTGCTTCCAGTACGCTTTCTAAACGACGTAATAAGGTGAAGGGCAAAATAATGCGGCCATATTGGCTTTGTCTGAAGTCACCGCGCAATAAGTCAGCGATCGACCAGCAATAAGAAGCGAGGTTGTTTGCAGTAACTTTATCCGTCATGTTGTTTTCCGTGATAGAGAGGCAGGGCCTCAATCTATAGTCGAGCCGTAACCAGCCGCATCAGCAAAACATTTTTATAGGATAGGTGCAAAAACAAGTAACAAGACTGATAGGGCAAGGGTCACAGGAAAGCTAGATACAAAAAAGCCCCAAACAGTTGAATGCTTGAGGCTTTATTGATGAATCTGGTTGCGGGAGCAGGATTTGAACCTACGACCTTCGGGTTATGAGCCCGACGAGCTACCAGACTGCTCCATCCCGCGCCGATAAGTATACGCAGATTTTGCGAGGTGTCAAAACCTATTTTGGAATCAAGTGTTTAGTCGATGGTGTTGTACAGCTTTGGTATGTGTTAAACGCGGCTTTTATAGCTCTAAAGTACTGTTGCTCTATTGCGTCAGGTTATTGATTGTGTAGTTATTGGCTCAGAGGTATCTATGCAGCGAACACACACCGATCAGCAATCCATATGGCAAACAACTTTAGGCGAAGGCTGCCAGTTGACAGTGTTACAGACTGCGCAGGCTCAACAGGCTGCGGTAGCATTAAGCTTTGCCGCTGGCAGTCATCATGAACCTGCTCAATATCTAGGAATGGCGCACTTTTTAGAGCACTTGGTGTTTCGCGGTAGTGAAAAGTATGCCGCAGATGACGGTCTAATGGCGTTTATTCAACGTCACGCTGGTCAAGTTAACGCACAAACCCAAGGTCAACAGACGCTATTTCATTTTCAGGTAGATGCACCTTTATTGCAGGATGCTCTTGCGCGGCTGGTTGATATGTTAACAGCGCCACTGCTCAGTTCAGAGCTATTGCGCACTGAGCGGGAAGTTATTAATGAAGAGTTCGCTTTGTACTGTCGAACGCCACAGGTCTTAATGGATGCGGCGCTGGCCCCATGTTTGTTAGCAGAGCACCCTTTGCAGCGTTTTTATGCTGGCAATCGATACACTTTGGATATTGAGTCGAAAGACTTTGCTCAAGCTTTGCACGGGTTTCATCATCGGGCTTATTTACGCAGTGCATTAAAGATAGTTTTAGTGTTGCCGCAACCTTGGGAGCTTTGGCAGGCAGAGCTACTCCATACTTTAGGCCCGTTAGCCTGTACTCCACGTAATTTATCTGTTCCGAGCTTACCTAAATTACAAGTGGAGAGGACTGCCGCAGTACGGCTTAGTTTGCCAATGAATGAGCGGCATTGGGTTTTGCATGTGCCTATTAATCAGGCAGGACTAGGCTTGGCTGAGTTGGCAGAAAAAACTCAGCATGCACTGGCGTTGAGCACGGGGCAGACATTCTTAAACATTGCGCGGCAGCATGGGTGGTGTACTGACATTAGCGTGCGAGCTTCCTTTAGCGCTCAAGAACAAGGAGTGTTAAGTATATATTTCAGGGGGGCCAGCGGTGAGCAGGCAGTTTTGTTTGAGGCTTTTATCCAGTGGATGCAGCAGTGGCAGCAAGTGTTACAGAGCCCACCGCAGCAAGCCTATGAGCGGCAAGCGCAAGCCAATCGTTGGTTGTTAGCGAGTCCCTTGCAACAAGCACAGCAGGTATTGGTTCACGGTTGGCCATTGCAACAGGGAATTTCAGCGAAGTGTTTAGCTGCCTTGGATGCAGTACTGGGTGCGTTAACGATTGGTGCTGTGGTGCAAGTGCAAGCAGGGCCAGAAGCCGTCAGTGGGCACTATGATTATGGTTTGCCATTGCAAGTGCAGCGAGCAGAAGCACTATCGGCGAATGTAGCGAAATCCGCTATAGAGTTTGATTTTACTCGTGAAGTAAATACAGCAATTGAGCGATATTCAGCGGCAAAGGAAGAGACAGTAATATTCTCTGGGCAGCTCCTAGCAAGACATCAGGCCGCCTTGTGTCATTATCAGCCACCCTGTTTACCGGATACTGTGGCGGTGTGTTATTGGGGGTGGGCGGTGGCCAATGCACAAGTGTTGGCGCAATGCTTAGCGCAGCATTTGGCAGCTGTTTCTGAGGTGCTGAGCTACAACGCTGTGGATTGGCAAACTGAGTGTACACAGAGCATGTTATTTATTCGCTTGAGTGGCCCCGCAAATTATTTGCCTGTGGCGGCCAATCGGTTGTTAACTGCTTTAGAAACGTCGTTTGTTGTTCAGCCGCAGCAGCCCAGAGCACCTTTTGCCTTGCGCCGTCTCTTGCAAAGATTACCTACGGCTTTGGCTGGGGCTTGGCCCGTAACAGAGGCAGACTCGATATCTATGCTGGCTTTGGCTGCTCAGCCGCAGTCCGCGCTTTGGTTGGGTGGCACAGAAGCCAGCTTACAGGCTTTGGAGTTACGCTTTGCTAAGCGCTTGCAGCCCATTGGCTCGGCTCCCGAAAGTGCAGTTGCAGCCAGTGGCTGGCAACAGATAGCAGAAGGCAGTGCAGGGGAGGCGTTGTTAGTCTTGTATATACCTCTGCCTGCCAGTAAATGTGCCGCTAAAGATCGATTGCGCCTGCTTAATCAGGTTGTTGCGCAATATTTACAGCAGGCCTTACAATATTATTTACGTGATGAGAAAGGGCTTTGCTATGCAGTATTTGCCCAGTCCTATGCGCAAGGGGATTATGAAGGGCTTACTTGTGCAGTGCAGTCCAGTAAGGTTGGTGCAGCACGCTTACTGGCAGAAATCAAATACTGCTTAGCGGACTTGCTGCAACGTTTGGCCAATGATTGGGCAGGTTTAAAGGCTGATTTGGAAGCCCTAAAAAACCAGTTAGCACAAGGTGATTTGGGCTACGAACAGCTTAGCGTTATCTTATTCCGTCATTGGCGTGAGCAGCGTTTACACACAGGACTGCTAGCTGAGGTAGAGGCTCAGCAACAGCTGAGTTTTGAGGTGTTTGCTGAGTATTGCCAAGCGTTACAAGATACTCAGAGGTGGCTGCTCTTAAGTAATCAGCCCAGAAATTAAAACAGCTTCAATCACCGTTCTAGGTGAATATTTAACTGCTCTAAAATCGAAACATAAAAATTTTACTGGCGCACGGAAAAGTCGAGTCGGCTTTTGCATGCGCCTTTTTTGCTTTCTGCAGATTTTTTTGCAGCAGATATCTCTCCAAAGGCTTGCCTCTAAAGCATTGTTTTTGTTCTTGAACTCGTTTTTAAAGGGTTACAGAGGGAGCGGAGATGTAGTTCAAGGTTGATCTTCTTTGCCCCTTAGGTATGGCGACTCATGGGCTGTTCAAAACCAGTCTAAAGAGCAGGCCGCTAAGTTGTATCCGTTGCCCACCAAAGCTGCGTATGAGCGAGGTGCATAGCTTCTAATAATCAGTACCGAAGCGACTGATAGGTCAGTTGTCCCGTTTCTGTGGAGAAGACTATGTATAAGAATAAAATCGCCAAACACATTTTTGTGCCAATGGCTCTAGCTGGAGCCATTGCTGCAGCCAGCAGTTCAGCCTTTGCTGAAATTGTTTTATATGACCAAGACGATACAACGTTTTCGACTGATGGTTATGTGAATGCTTTCTATGTGAACAGTGACGTTGATCGTGCTGGAGACCAATTCGATCGTCGTCAGTCGCGGGTAAAAATGGGGTTTTTACCGAACTATATTGGTTTCAATATGAGTAAAAAGATTGATGGTCTGCAGTTGGGTGCGCGAGCATCATTCTGGGTGACCATTAACGACAGTGATGATAATGGAACTGGTACAGACATCGATGTACGGCAGTTTTACGGTACTGCTGCAGGGGAGTGGGGTGAGGTATTGATCGGTAAGGACTTCGGTCTGTTTGCCCGTTCCAATATACTTCTCGATGAGATGCTGGCGGGTTATGGTCAAGTGAGTGATACCCTCGGTTTAGTCGATGGTGGCGGTGTTTCGTTTGGTAATATCGGCAGTGGCTACCCATATCCTTTCCCTACTTCACAGATCACCTATCGCTCTCCAGTTATGAGTGGTTTCCGTGCTGCAGTTGGTATTATGGATCCAGTTGATACCAATGATAAAAGCGCGCTGGGTAAGGCGTATCAAAAGAATCCTCGTTTTGAGTCTGAACTGACCTATCAGTTTGATGTGTCCGGAGTGCAGATATATTCATGGCTCAACGGCGCCTATCAAACCTCAGAAAACACCGATAGCAGCGTTAAAAATATAACCTCAAAAGGCTTAGGTTATGGTGTGCAAGCTAAAATGGGCGGTTTTAGCGTAAGTGGCTCAGGCTTTAATGCAAAAGGTATAAATCCGTTTTTTACCAATAACGTTGGTAATGCCGTTTTACGTGATATCGACAGCAGAGGATATTTAGCACAAGGCTCCTATCGCTTTGGTAAAAATCGTGTGGCTTTGAGCTACGGTAAAACTAAAGACGATGGGAATGGTGTTGTTGCCACCGGTGCAAACTATGAAACCCGTGGTGTAGCGTTCTTTCATGATGTCAATGACAACCTGAAGCTTGTTGCTGAATACAATCAGTTTGAAATTAACGGTCATAAGGGCAATAAGCTGAGCAACGAAGACACCGATACTTTTGCAGTGGGTGCAGTTATAACGTGGTAAGTTTTTAGTCCTAAACAAAAACCAGAGGCCACCCAGCTTCTGGTTTTTATGTTTACTACTTTAGTAGGTGCAACTTGCCACTCAAAGGGTATGGGTTTCTTGCCTGATGTTTTTACAATAGAAACATAACAGGTAGGTGAATGATGAGTATAGAGCAGTTGCCATTGGACAGTGAGGGGGTCATCACAGCGGTCTCTTTTGCGCAGCAAGCAGAAGACGTCGCTCAGGATTTAGCACGGCAATTGATTAACCCGCATTTGGGTTTTGTTTTGTTTTTTTGTTCGGCTAAATATGACTTAGCTGCTTTATCGCAAGCGCTTGAAGCTACCTTTGGAGGCGTCTCTTTGGTGGGCTGCACTACCGCAGGCGAGATCAGTCAAGAAGGTTATGGCCGTGGTTGTATCAGTGCCATTGGTTTTGATCACCGCTACTTTTCTATTGCTAGCGTGCTGGTGGATGAAATGGAGCGCTTTACCTTATATGACGCTCAAAAGTTAGTCGAAAACTTAGTAAATGAGTGCCGCAGTAATGCTGTAGCACCGATTAAAGATCACAGTTTTGCTTTAACGCTACTTGACGGATTATCCAGTCGTGAAGAGGTGGTTTTGGGCGCGCTCAGTGCCGCTTTGGGCAGTATCCCTCATTTTGGTGGTTCCGCCGGTGATGACAACCATTTAACCCGTACCCATGTGTATTACTGCGGCCAGTTTTATAACGGTGCAGCCGTTGTAGTGCTGATCAATACGCTTTTGGACTTTGAGGTTTTTACTACACACCACTTACAACCTTCTACTGAAAAACTAGTGATCACCAAAGTGGATAGTGATTCACGGCGGGTGCTGGAGTTTAACGCTGAGCCGGCTGCTCTGGAATATGCCCGCTTAATTAGGCGGCCGGTAGAAACACTGGATATGCATACTTTTGCCTGTTATCCGCTAGCGGTGAAAATCAGTGAAAACTATTACCCGCGCTCTATTCAGCAAACCCATGAAGACCATAGTTTGACGTTTTATTGTGCTGTGGAAAACGGCATTGTTTTAACTGCCATGCACACTACCTCGTTGCTGGACAATGTGAATCATATCTTTGCGGGGCTCAATCAGCGCCTGGGAGAGCCTTTAATCACTATTGGTTGTGATTGTTTTTTAAGACGCCTAGAAATCGATATTAAAGGCGGGCAGACGGATATCGAGCAGGCTTTGCAGGCGCAAAATGTCATTGGCTTTAACACCTATGGTGAGCAGTTTAATGGTATGCATATCAACCAAACCTTTACTGGGGTGGCAATTGGACGAGCAAAATATCGCGCAGGTTGATTTAGCTGCTCAGGTGCGGACTTTGCAGCATGAGAACCACAAGTTACGGCGCGTTAATGCGGCCTTAATTGAGCGGGTAGAGTCTGGTACTGCGCAGCACTCTGAGTCCTATACTGCTTTTCGTCATTCTGTAGTGTTAGCTGAGCAAGTGCGTGAGCGTACCGATGCTTTAAACCAAACTATGGCGGATTTAAAGCATAGCAACACCTTGCTTAGTGATGCACGCCATACAGCTGAAATTGCCCACCAGCATCTCATTGATGCCATTGAGAGTATTAGTGAAGGGTTTGTACTTTTCGATAAAGCACAGCGTATCGTATTGTTTAACCAGAGATTTAAACGCTTCTGGGATAAAAGTGTGTATCGCATTGATGTTGGCACCAGTTTGCTTGAGGTGAAAACCTTTATTGAAGGGGCAGGGCTGGTCGTTGAAAAACAGCGCAGTAGCCGACAAAGGGTGCTGTACCGTTTGCGTACGGGGCGCTGGTTGCAAGTAACCGAACGCCCCACCCAAGAAGGGGGCTTGGTGATCCTCTACACTGATATCACTGAGCTTAAGTACAGAGAAGCCCAGCGTCGTGAGCAAGCTTTGGCGCAGAAAACACGCTTGCTGCAGCAGACCGTTGATAACCTGTCGCAAGGTGTAGTTATGGTCAATGCGCAGGGTGTTTTAGAACTGTGGAACCATCGTTTTCTTGAGCTGTGTGACCTGCAACCCATTGAAGCCAATAGCACTTATGCCGAAGTGATGAAAGGCAATGGGATACTAACGCCGGATAGCATGGATGAGCAAGGCAAGCCTTTGCTGCAAAAAGAACAGCGTCGCGCGGATGGGCGGGTGATAGAAATTCGTGCGCATCCATTACCTAATGGCAATTTTGTTAATACTTTTACTGATATTACTGAGCGTTACCATCATGCGGAAGTTTTGCGTAAACGTGAAGAGTGGATTCGTTTAATTACGGACCATGTGCCTGCGATGATTGCGTATGTAAAAAGTGACTTTACCTATGAGTTCACCAATAAGGTGTATGAGCAGTGGTATCGCTGGCCACGGGATAGCATCTTGGGGCGTAGCTTGCGGGAAGCGCACAGTGATGAGCATTTTTTGCGTTTGCAGCCCTATATTAATCGCTCTTTAAAAGGGGAGAGTCTGACCTTTGAAGTAGCTGAAAGCAGTGTGTTGGGTAAGAAACGCTTTATGCAGCGCTCTTATGTGCCTAATCGGCAAAGTAATGGTGATATTGCAGGTATTTTTGTCTTAGTGCGTGATATTACAGAGCGCCGACAGACTGCTGAAGCCTTGCATCAGGCTTACCAAAATTTAGAGGTACGGGTGCGTGAGCGCACGGCAGAGCTGACCTTGCTCAATAGTCAGTTAGTGTCTGAAATAGATGTGCGCAAGCAAACAGAAGCGCATTTGTTGGAGACCAAGCGTGAAGCAGAAGAAGCTAATTTATCCAAGACCAAGTTTTTAGCAGCAGTGAGCCATGATTTGCTTCAGCCATTAAATGCTGCGCGCTTGTTTGCAGGCTCGCTGGCTGAACATCCGAATCCATCTCGTTGTTTGAATTTGATTAGAAATATCAGTAACTCCCTCGATGATGTAGAAAGTTTATTAGGTACTTTAGTGGATATTTCCAAGCTGGATGCTGGAGTGATTAAAGCTGATACCTCGGTGTTTGCAGTGCAGGACTTGTTAGAGAACTTGGCTGCTGAGTATCAGCGAGTGGCACAAAGCGTGGATTTGCAGTTCAATTTTGTTGCCAGCTCGGTGCTTGTGCATAGTGACATTCATTTGCTCGGACGTATTTTGCGTAATTTTTTAAGTAATGCCTTCCGTTACACTGCGACAGGTCGCGTATTATTAGGCTGTCGTCGTTACCCAGGCTATGTCTCTATCCAGGTTTGGGATACGGGAGTAGGTATCGCCAAGGATAAACAGGGGGAAATTTTCCAAGAGTTTAAGCGCGGTGATAGCCAAGGACTTAAGCAAGATCGCGGATTGGGCTTGGGTTTGGCTATTGTGGATAAGATTACTCGGATTTTAGGTCACAGTGTGCATGTTGTGTCGCAATCCGGACAAGGCTCAATGTTTTCGGTGGAGGTACCTTTGGCTCGTGTGGGCCAATCACCTAAAACAAGTGTAATGGAAGCGCCAGTTTATCATTTAGACCGATTGCGTGGTGTACGAGTTTGGGTGCTCGATAATGATTTGGCAATTTGTTTAGCGATGCAAACGTTGCTGGAAGGTTGGGGGTGCTTGGTGACCACGGGGCTTTCTGAGGAGGACTTGGCTGAGCAGGTTGGTGGTTTTGATGCGGATGTGGACTTGTTAATAGCTGACTATCATTTGGATAATGAGGTGAATGGTGTTGATGCTGTGATCAATATCCACCGGCAGCGCTCTAAACCTATTCCTACGATGATGATTACTGCTAATTATAGTAATGAGCTTAAACAGCAAATGCGTGCGCTGGGCCATACTTTGCTGCATAAACCGGTTAAGCCGATGCAGTTAAAAACGGTTATGAATCATCTGTTAGAGCGCAGCGGTGCTTAACTTTATTTTTAGATAAAATAAAAATAGCGCAGTACTCGTGTTGAGCGCTGCGCTGTGAAGAGTGCCTTCAGTGAGCTGGTTGAGGTGCTTTGCGGTATGAGTGAGAAACTTAGCGGCGCAGATAAGTGGAGAAGTCAATATCGCCAATAGAAAGAATTGCTTGCACACGGTTATGCACATTGAGCTTTCTTAAAATGGCGGAAACATGGGCTTTTACTGTGGTTTCGGCAATATCTAAGTTGTAAGCAATTTGTTTGTTTGACTCGCCTTTGGCCATACGCTCAAGTACTTGCAGCTGTTTACGGGTTAAAGCTTGGAGGAGCTCTGGTGCAATAGTGGCTTCGCGGGGAGTACGTCGAGTGTTGGATTGTTCTGAGCGAATAATATCTGCTGGTAAGTACACGTGGCCATCAAGGACTTGCTCAATGGCTTCGGTCATCTGTTCACGAGGCGTGGACTTGGTAATAAAGCCTACAGCGCCATAGGTGATGGCTTGCAACACAATATGCTTATCTTGTTCCGCAGAGACAATAACCACGGGTATGGTAGGGGCTTCATTGCGTAATGTCATTAAACCATTGAGACCGCTCATCCCAGGCATGTTTAAGTCTAAAAGAATTAAATCTAAGTTGTCTTGCTCGGTCGCGAGCAGCAGGGTGCTATCTAAATCTGCGGTTTCGATAATAGTGCAGTCTGGGAATCCGGAGCGAATAACATTACAAATCGCTTCGCGAAATAGAGGGTGGTCGTCAGCGATTAAGATGTTGTACATGGCTTTTAGTCTCGTTTTTATAATATATAAGTCACGGCAAGGGGATTGGCTGCGCCGGCTCTAATGGTAAGTTAGCTTGCTTCCAGCCATCGACACCGTCGCGTAACCAATAGAGGTTACTGTAGCCTAGGTGATGAGCGCGCTTAACTGCATTCCAGCCCAACCAGCAGTCTGATCGGCAATAAAAAACAATAGGGTGAGCTTTGTTACCAGCAGTGGCCTGCTCTAAAGACGTTTGGCAGTATGCCATCCATTGTTTGTTAAGCGAACCATCGCCGCAGTTGGCCAGCCATAAGCTATTGGGTATGTTGTTGTGCTCATCTTGGCGGATGAAGTGACCACGGAGCCAAGGGTTACGGTACACATCAATTAAAACCACCTCAGGCTGTTTTTTTTGTAGAGCAAGCAACTGCTGTGGGTTAATGGTGTTTGCTAGCTCATGAAAGTTAGGCGTTGGACTGCGATACAGCGTGCTGCGGTAGCCTTCTGAATTAAATAAGTCACTTTGCTCGGCGTAGCTACAGGTCACCCCTAGGGAGATTAAAGTTACGACGAGTGCTGTACAGACTGATTTAAGCATACTGAGCCCCAATAGCGTTTCTTTTATTAAAGGGAAAATGAGTGCCATTGGGAATGATACATTGTGCTGCTTGGCGTACTACTAAAGTACTGGTTTTGTGTGACTGCTGGCAGGTCTGGAGATAGGGTGAGAGCAGTTATAGCTAAAAATATAAGCAGGAGTATGAGGCTATACAGGAAAGTAGCAGCGAGACAGTACCAAGGTAGGAGGATGTTGGCTTAGGCCACTGATTAGCATGGTGGTAGGAAAATTTCCCGAGGAATAGCCATGGGCCAGTCAGAGCCATATACAACAGTGCAGAGCCGAAAATTAGTAA
>JAAYTE010000095.1 GCA_012518175.1 Gammaproteobacteria bacterium
CTTGATGTGTTCGAGGACTGCCTGAGTCGCGTTTGGGGTGCCACGAAAGTCAACACCAGCCCGCAGATCAGGAGAGTTTTCGTCTTCCATTGCTATGTACTGCCTCCATTGAAGGTCATTAATCGTCGATCGGTATTCAGCAAAGTTAGCAAGGCTACAGCATGCAGGCAGCTTCAACAAACCGCCCTGCAGCGCTCACCCTCTCCGCCAGTCCAAATGTTAGAAATTGACATGCCCAGGGCACGGTTTGGGCACTGAGGCTTTTTAGGCTGTTTTTAAGGCAGGAATTGCAGGCATAAAAAAAGCCCTAACTGATTCTCAGCAAAAGTACAGAATTACCAACTTGGAATTGTTGCAGATAAGGCAATGGGTTCTGCTGAGTGTTTGTACCCGATCGCTTGGCTGTGTACTTAACGGTAAGCGTAACAACAACCACACATGTTTAACCCTGCCCTAGTACCGTAGATTGTCTTACTTTAATAAACCGAGTAATTTATGAGCAGTAAAACCGCACACTTGCAGGGCAAACCTTATGAATATTCGCATTACAGACAACAAAGATCTTCAGCAGCAGAGCACCACACGTCCAGCAGAAACTAATAACGCCGACGTTTTTTCGCAGACCTTGCAGCAGGTTCAGTACGCACAAGTAAAACCAGCAACACAAGTTGCTGGTATAAGTGCTGCGGAGATTAAAACTGATGCATCGAAACAGTCTAACGAAGCCAAGCGCAGTGTGCTTGATGAGTTTATGGACTGGATGCAAATGTCTGATGCTGAAAAAATCCGTGACCGTATTCTTAAAGGTATGGGTCTGACTGAAGAAGACCTGGAGAATATGGAACCCGAAGACCGCGAGAAAATCGAAGAAATGATTGCCCAGCAAATAAAAGATCAAACCGAAATACAAATTGAAAGGCAGTTGGCGGGTGATGCGACGTAAAAGCACTGATTTTGTGAGGCAGCAGGATATAAGCAAGTCTAAGAATGTTTTGGCGATACAGCAAATATTGGCTGAAGGCACGTGAAAAACAACTGTGCCCCAAAAAGCCTTACGGTCAAAACCCATCAGAGCAAAAAACCTGGAATTTCAAAATGGGTACGCACAGGGCACGGTTTGGGCACAGAGGCTTTTTAGGCAGTTTTTAAGACAGGAATTGCAGGCATAAAAAAAGCCCTAACTCATTGAAAGTTAAGGCTTTAGTATCTGGTTGCGGGAGCAGGATTTGAACCTACGACCTTCGGGTTATGAGCCCGACGAGCTACCAGACTGCTCCATCCCGCGGCGCAAATTATAGCGCGTTTTTAAACCTTGTCAAACAAATACTGCATTTAAATACAGTATTGTGCCGATTTATAGTGCTCTAATGCTAAGCTTGGATCTGTAGCGGCGCTGTATATAGGGGTTGCAGAGGTTTTGAGTTCACGAAAAATAATTCATATTGACGCTGATTGTTTTTATGCGGCCATTGAAGTGCGTGATGATCCGCGCCTGCAAGGCCGTGCTGTAGCTGTGGGTGGCTCGGCAGATCGCCGCGGTGTCATTGCCACTTGCAACTATGAGGCTCGCAGTTGGGGTGTGCACTCAGCAATGCCGACTGCCCGTGCCCTCAAACTATGTCCTGACTTAGAGATAATCAAGCCGCGCATGGATGCCTACAAAGCAGCTTCACGGGAAATTCACAGCATTTTGCACGATTACACCGACTGCATTGAGCCATTATCTTTGGATGAAGCTTTTTTAGATGTCTCCGACTGTACGCTGTGCTCAGGCAGCGGAACTTTAATTGCTAAAGAAATCCGTAGTCGCGTGTGGCAGGAGTTGCGCTTAGTGGTTTCAGCAGGCGTTGCCCCCAATAAGTTCTTAGCCAAAATAGCTTCTGACTGGCGTAAACCCAATGGACTCTTTGTCATTACTCCAGACGAAGTGGATGATTTTGTCTTGGGCTTGCCGGTGAAAAAACTGCACGGTGTGGGTAAAGTGACTGCTGCCAAATTGGCGCGCATGGGTATTACTGATTGCGCGCATTTACGTGAACACAGTCTGCTGGCTCTGAGCAAAGCCTTCGGCAGCTTTGGTGAGCGCTTATGGTCATTGGCGCGGGGGATTGATGAGCGCCCAGTACAACCCTTTAGCCGACGCCAAAGCCTGAGCGTTGAAACCACCTTTGATCAAGACTTACCGGATTTAACCGCTTGTCAGGCGCAGTTGCCCGCCTTGCTAAAAGAACTCGCCCGCCGCCAAGCGCGTCTCGATTCAGATTACCGCCCAGAAAAGCCTTTTGTGAAAGTTAAGTTCCACGATTTTACGCAAACCACCATAGAGCAAGCCGGTGCTCCACTGGACTTAGACAGTTACCGCCTACTACTATCAGCCGCCTTTATGCGCGGCAATAAACCGGTGCGCTTATTAGGGGTCGGCGTGCGTTTGCATGATCAACAACAGCAAGCAGCTGTGCAGTTAGAGTTATTCGGCCCATGATAATAACCGCGCCTGCAACAATATTATGTTGAGCTGGGCCAGTTACTTAGGTCTTGCCATGGCGGCCTGTATTGCTGCCACCTTACTCCCTATGCAATCAGAAACTGCGCTGGTGGCCTTGCTCACCTTAAAACCCAGCGCCGTTTACTCATTAGTATTAGCGGCGACTATCGGCAATGTATTGGGTTCACAAATTAACTGGTGGCTGGGTACGCAACTGCAACGCTGGCAAGATCGACGCTGGTTTCCAGTCACACCCAAGCAGCTCAAACGCGCCGAGCATTGGTATCAGCGTTATGGTCGCTGGAGTTTACTCTTCAGTTGGCTACCTATTGTTGGCGACCCATTAACCTTAATTGCCGGGGTGTTGCGTGAACCTTTTTGGCGCTTCACTGTACTCGTCAGCATCGCTAAAGCGGGCCGCTATAGTGTTTTGGCCTACATCACCTTGTATATCTTAAGCGCTACGCAAACGGCCTAAGTCAGTTTGTCCGCAGGCAATGAGCTGGCCATACACCATGTGCATGTAGGTGTATGTTGCTCACTGCGGTACAATTAATTCTCGTTAAATTTATTGAGCACTTGCTTTTATGTCCAAACAATCGCCCTCTTCTAAGCCCCTTGCCAGTCCATTTAAACTGGCCAAGCTCGATGCTGAGGAATACCGCCAGCAAACTCGCAAAGCAACTTGGATTATTATTGTGATTTTTGTGGCTTTGGCGATGCTGCTATCCAGCCTTTTAGTGATGTTTTACGGTGAGCCGGGGGGTAATAACTTCAGCTTAAACGCTACTGGAGTGGGTGCGGGCGTTGTCGTTACTGTGATTCTAGTGCGCAAACTCTTGCTGCAACAGCCTTGGATGGCCGCCAATGTGTACGGCTGGCAATTAAAACGCAGCCTGATGAGCATCACAAATATCATGCACAATGTGACTAAAGGTGTTGAGGCGCAAAACATTGAGGCAATGAAGTTGCTACGCTTTTATCAATTAGGCTTGCTGCAGATGCACCAGCTCGATGGCAACACTGGTGAAGCAAGTCAAATGGTGCATGAGATTGATAAGCATAAAGCGCAGATGGAAGCGCTAGGCATTGATCCTGACCAACAGGTCTTAGATCCCGCTTGGATTGATACGGTTAAAAATCAGTACAAATAACAAAAGTGGTTGCGAGCTTTTACTTTTAGCCATAGATAGCTAAGCGATTCGTATAATGCGATCGATCAGGCGCACTTAAACACTATAAAACCATGCACGATGCCCTTTGCAGGCACCATGCATGGTCAGTTGTTACATTTTCTTGATAGTGTGAATATCATCTTTATTGATACGCACAGGCTTGCCATCAAGCTGCTCAAACTCATAAAAACCACTGTCATCATCATACTTAGGCTTATTAGTAGTCTCTATCTGGCTACCATCTTTTAAGGTGATCACTGTTGGCGAAGAGCAACCGGCTAAAGCAACAAAAGCTGTGGCAGCAAATAATGCCATTAGGTATTTCTTTCCCATTGAATATCTCCATTGTCTAAATATAAGTATCAAGTTATCTGACTACACATCTTGCATGCAAGTTCAAAATTAATATATTTTCGGCTCTTATAATTGCAAGTCAATTTGCTTGAGTTAAAGCATCTAAATCAGCCAGCCACTCTCTGGGCACGTCATGGCGCAAGCACAGCTGACATTGCTGACTCTCAACATCAAAAACGATCACCGCTTGTTTTTTCTCTAGCGCACAGCGAACGCGCTCGATCCGCGTATGCAGCGGGGTTTCGTCGCCATTATCAGTGCCGTCACGGGTTACAAAATCTTCTATCAAACGCGTTAGCGTATCTGCAGCAAGCTGCTCGAAAGGAATCAACATAGGTTTACTAAGCCTCAAACGGGCTTAGATTCTAGCACAGCCCACTGAAACCTTACCCAGCATCGCTCGCTGCACTCGGCGGCAACGCTTAGAGTTTTGCCGATAATAGCGCTACACTAGTTTGTTTTATTTGCGGCAGTGTAAGTAACCGACTTTCAGCGCTACCAATACGCCGCGCTTAAGTAAAAACTTGGGAAGCAAAAGTAAAGTATATGAATGAATTACTACATACAGTCTTAGACTGGTCGAGCAGCAATGCATACTGGCTGGGCTCTGCAATATATATTACTGCGCTACTGGAATGTCTAGCTTTAGTTGGGCTAATCCTGCCTGGCGTTGTGTTGATGTTTGGTTTGGCGGTCATCGCTGGCAGCAGCAGTTTAGGACTGCCCACGGTATTACTCCTGGCATGGCTGGGCGGTCTTACCGGTGATTTTTTATCCTACGCACTGGGTTATCGCTTACAAAACAAAGTCCCGCAACTCCCAATTTTACGCAGCCACCCGCAATGGTTGGCCAGTGCTGAAATTCATTTTGAGCGTTACGGTGTTTTAAGTTTACTGATCGGTCGATTTATCGGGCCTTTGCGTCCCATTCTACCCTTGGTAGCCGGCATGCTGTCCATGCCGTTTGTGCGCTTTACTTTAGTCAGTCTGTTTGCCGCAGCGGGTTGGTCAGTGGTGTACACACTCCCCGGCTGGATGGTCGGAGCAGCTTTAGAATTGAGTCCGCCGCAAGGTTTTTGGTGGCAGGCAAGTTGGGTTATTGGCAGTTTAGCCTTATGCGCCGCACTGAGTATTTACAGCAGTTTACGCGGATGGCGCCTCAGCAGCTTAGTCAGCGCTACGACTTTTGGGCTGGCTCTTATAGCACTACTCTTTAGTTGGCAGCACCTGTCTGTTTTTGACCTCTACCTGCATGACCTAAGCCAGCTAATACGCAGCTCTTGGCTGGACCACTCAATGGTAGTGATCACTCGCCTTGGCGATCTTTCCACACAACTGATGGTAAGCTTTATTCTCTGTGCACTATTACTGCTGTTTAAACAATTTCGCGCTTTAATCTTTGCCAGCAGCACCTTAATGACAGCTGCTGTTAGCAATTATTTATTGAAGCTTTTCTTTGCTAGAACCCGCCCTTCAGTTTTACTCGAACCACTGCAAAGTTTTAGCTTCCCTAGCGGACACAGCGCTTCTGGTTTTGCTTTTTTTCTAGTGCTAGGAGTGTTAGCTAGCCGTCAGCAACCAC
This sequence comes from Gammaproteobacteria bacterium, assembly GCA_012518175.1. GTDB lineage: Bacteria > Pseudomonadota > Gammaproteobacteria > Pseudomonadales > Pseudomonadaceae > Denitrificimonas. The sequence goes on from JAAYTE010000095.1 coordinate 5,597, forward strand.
AGCGCTGGCGGGTCATCTGGTTAATCACTGCATTAATACCTGCGATTTGCATTGCATTCTCTCGAGTATATTTGACCGCTCATTGGCCAACCGACATCATCGCTGGAGGATTATTAGCCAGTGTTATTTGCTCAATCAGTTTACTGCTCACGCAATCACGGCAACCCATTCCTTCTCTAAGTAAACAGAACTGGGCAATTATTAGTGGCATGCTGCTGCTAGCCTTAGCGGTGATACTGAGCTGGAACTTTCCTGCTGCACTGCAGAAATATGCTTATTAGTATGTAACAGGTAATTAGGAGACTGCTCGCCAATACGAGATCAGTCTCCCCCCTTCATTACCCGATGACTGCGCTAATTCTGCGCTTATCGTCAAACTTCCTTGTTAGCCTTCCTAGCTATTAGAGCACCATTCCCTATAGTGTTTTACCACTTACTCTTAATTAAACAATCCCTTATCTATCGTCCTGATAACTTTAATTAAGATCTTCCTTAAACTGCATCCTTGCAATTTTAATTACATAAAAACAATTAATTAACTGACAACTTATTTAAATTCTTCTCTAAAATAGCCACACCAATGCCTTTCACCTCAAGCAACTCATCAACTGTAGCAAAGGGGCCATGGGCTTCACGGTAGTCAATAATGGCTTGGGCTTTAGCCTTCCCGATGCCACTAAGCTCGCGGACTAAGGTCTCAGCATCAGCCGTATTAATATCGATTTTACTTTGCTCTATACTCGCAACAATCTGCTCTGCAGGCACAGCCTTAGACTCAGCGGCGACAACCCAGAAACTGCTTGCGGTTAAGGTTGCAGTAAGTATTGAGTTAATAATTAATTTGCGCATAAAACACCTTCCTTGTGAGAGTAAAAGTGTAACCATTGCAGGCTCTTATTGATTTAACTTGCGGCTACAGAATTAAAAATAGACCTTATATTTCTCTTGTCAAAATTAAAGATTAATTTGTGAGCCAGTGCACAAATAAAAAAGGGTGGACGCTTTCACGCCCACCCTTTATTCATACAGTTAAAAATTAATGTTGTTGCGCTGCGGCCACCCCATACCCTGTTTGACCACGTACATACTGATCAGCAAAAGCGTCACGCTCAGCCTTGGCTGCAGCGCTTTGATCTCGCATTGAAACAATATAAGCCAAACCGAAAGCAACCGGCATCGAGAATAAAGCAGGCTGTGTGTAAGGGAAAATTGCTTCAGCAAAGCCAAAGACATCAACCCAAACAGATTTCGACAACACCACTAAAGTCACCGAACTAAATAAACCGCCATAACCTCCGGCCATGGCTCCGCGTGTGGTCAGATTGCGCCAGTACATCGATAAAATCAGCACTGGAAAGTTCGCTGAGGCTGCAACACCAAAAGCTAAGGCCGCCATAAAGGCCACGTTCATCTGCTCAAAAGCCATACCCAAGACAATAGCTACCAAACCTAAACACACTGTGGCTATTTTGGTAACACGCAGCTCTTGCGCCTCAGTCACATTGCCTCTTTTGTAGACTTCCGCATACAGATCATGCGCAATTGCAGTGGCGCCAGCCAAAGCCAGACCTGCAACCACCGCAAGAATTGTGGCAAAGGCCACTGCGGACAGGAAGCCTAACAGCATATTGCCGCCCACTGCCTGAGCCAAATGCATCGCCACCATATTGCTACCGCCAAGCAAAGCAGCACCCAGTTCACCGCCTTCAAAGAAGCTGGTGTTCTGACCAACGATAACAATTGCCGCCACACCCATAATCGCAATAACGTTAAAGAAATACGCAATAAATACCGAGGCATACAAAACCGACTTACGCGCTTCCTTAGCATTCGATACGGTGAAGAAGCGCATTAAGATATGCGGCAAACCGGCAGTACCAAACATTAAGCCCAGCCCCATAGAGATTGCAGTCACTGGATCAGAGAGCAAGCTACCTGGCTCAAGCAAACTATCACCAAGACGATGCACGGCACTGGCTTCTGTAATCAGTTTATCGTAGCTAAAGTCGAACTGAGAGAAAGCCAGCAACATTACGCAAGTACCACCAAACAACAACAAACATGCTTTGATGATTTGCACCCATGTGGTTGCAACCATGCCGCCAAAGGTGACGTAAATAATCATCAAGCCGCCAACGATAAACAGCGCCAGCGTGTATTCCAAGCCAAATAATAAGCGTATCAGCTGCCCGGCACCGACCATCTGCGCAACCAAATAAAAGCACACAACCACCAGCGAGCTGATCGCTGCCATGGTGCGAATTTTGCGCTGATTTAAACGGTAAGAGGTAATATCCACAAAGGTAAACTTACCTAGGTTGCGTAAACGCTCGGCCATTAAGAATAAGATAATTGGCCAGCCCGCAAAGAACGCCACCATATAGATATAGGCATCCACTCCCGACATATAAATCATCGCAGTAAAACCTAGCAAGGTTGCTGCTGACATATAGTCACCGGCAATGGCTAAGCCATTCTGAAAACCGGTAATACCGCCACCGGCAGTATAGAAGTCAGATGTGGTGCGGGTGCGCCGTGCAGCCCAAACCGTAATTAACAGGGTCATCACCACAAAGATAAAAAACATGCTAATTGCTGGCACGTTAAGCGGCTTATCTGCTGCGAATACTAGAGGACTTAAGCCAAGTAACGACAAGCCCAGCAAAGACTTAGCCGCTACTGCTGCATAGTTTTTAATACTCATGCTTGCTCTCCTGCAATGGCTTCATCAATCAACTCTTCATTGATTCGATCAAATTCAGTATTAGCGCGTCGCACATACAACCAGGTTAACAAGACAAAAAACACAAACTGGAAAAGCCCAGCCAGTACGCCATAAGTTAACTTGCCAGTACCAATCTGCTTGCCAATCACCTCCGGAAAAAAAGCCACCTGCAAAATAAAGCCATAGAAAATAACCAAGACGATGACGCTAAGCACCATAGCAAAGCGTTGTCGTTTAATTACCAGCTCATCAAATTTGGGATTATTGCGAATATGCGCATAAATATCTTTAGCCATAACCGACCCTTAAACGTGTGATCCACGTACTTGTTATTGTTGTAGACAAGGTGTTTTCATTTGCTCGGCAACCACACAGCCTCTGCTACCTGCGTCCTTAGTGGTATTAATTAACTGCTGTCCGGCCCCAGCAAATTGCTTGGGTTTTGCATTCAATTCGAGTATATGTAGGTCGCCTTACGATAAATACACACAAAAAAGCAGATTCGATATGCAAAAATACATCAACCTTTTACGCACCTTGAATTGGAATGACTTAAAATTCTTTTTGGAAGTGGCTCGCTGCGGTCGCGTGACCAGTGCGGCCAAACGTTTGGGGGTCGATTACACAACGGTGTCACGGCGCATCGCCAACCTAGAAAGCACCTTGGGCACATTGTTATTTGAGAAATCCCGCAGCAGCGGCTTTCACTTAACCAGCGAAGGCGTAGCCTTACGTGACAGCATCCAAGCCATTGAAGCGCTGATGCAAAATGCTTGCGAAGAAATTACTGGTACAGATATAGCCTTGTCGGGCAAGGTGCGCATTGGCAGCACCGAGGGTTTTGGAGGGTTATTCCTAGCACCACAATTGACTCACTTTCAAAAACAGTACCCAGCCATCTCCATTGATCTACTGGCTGTACCGCATTTTGTCAGCTTAACCAAACGCGAGGCAGATATTGCTATCACCTTAGAGCGCCCCACTCGCGGCCCATTTGTCAGCACTAAGCTGTGTGATTACCGTTTGCAGTTATATGCCACTAAAGAGTATTTGGCACAACATGAGCCAATTCGCTGCGTGAATGACTTACCCAAGCATTCATTTATTAACTATATTGAGGATCTAACTTTTAGTACTAAGCTGCATTACTTGGATCAGTTTATCCACCAAGCGAAAACACCCTTCTGCACAACTGGCGCTATTTCACAGTACTTTGCCTGCTTGCAAGGCCAGCACTTGGCTATTTTGCCGTGTTTTATTGCCGACCAAGATCCGCGTCTACAGGCGGTGCTGGCGGATGAAGTGCGGGTGACCAACAATTTTTGGATTTCATGCCACCAAGACTTTCGTAAATTAAAACGAATTCGGGTGATTTGGGACTACATTCGTGCAGTCACTGAACACAATGCCCCACTGTTTATGGGTCAGGGTAATCAGCTGCAATTGCTTTCTAGTGACTGACTCTTGATCTAGCCCGCCCAGTAATACTTGGCAGGCTAGACAGTTGCCTTGCAGCTAGAAGAGATACAAAGCAATGTGCGCAAGGTTCAGCGCTTACGACTCAGGTGCACGCAACGCTTCGTTCAGCTGATCAACAACCAAGGCCCATTCGCCATCGGAGCAGAGCATTTCCTTTAGAGCTTGGCGCTGTCCATCATTCCAAAACTCAGCATCAAGGACATTGACGTCATCTGGCAAACGGTGTTTTTTAATAAAATCCGCCACACCTTCCGGTGTTGCATCGAGGCCCAACTGTAAAAACAAATTGGTCATACGTACTGTTACTGGCATACGTTCGCTCTCCATGTTTAGTATTTTCTAAAACAGCATAACCATAAAACTGCAGTTTGAATACAACGCCACAGCCCCTTTAATTGTTTTATAGCGCTCAGCAGCTTCTTTTAGCTGCCTTAGAATAGCTGACGCGCTACGCATATTCACCGACTGCCCAACAAAAAGAAAAGCCTAGCCAGCATTTCACGCCAAGACAGGGGCAAATACGCTAAACTGCTGCGCATATTTAAACTTGAGGTGAGCTACATGGCCAAGGC
>JAAYTE010000096.1 GCA_012518175.1 Gammaproteobacteria bacterium
TAGCCATTGCTCACTACGGATTAAAATTATCTAAAAGTGTTTTAAGTGAGTTTTTTGTACGCGGAGCTAAAGAGGCGCGCATAGAAACATTTTTAGATGCGTTTCGTGGTGCTGCTAAAGATCTTGGCGAATGGTCGGTGTGGATTTTGGGCATCATGCTAGTGATCACTCTTTGGCAGCGCTTTCCGTACCATATTTGGCGTTACGCGCATAAAATCTTGTCGGTTATTTATCTGCTGATTGCTTTCCATAGCGTTGTTTTAGCACCTGCGGGTTGGTGGTTAGAGCCGGCAGGGGTATTGCTGGCACTGGTCACTGTGGTTGGTTCGTATTGTGCGATTGTAGCTCTGACAGGCAGCATTGGTCGTGGCCGTCGCTATCCAGGCAAAGTTTTGAGTGTTAAGCATCATCAGGGTGATGTGCTGGAAGTGACTTGCCAGCTGCCTAAGAGCTGGTCGCACCGGCCTGGACAGTTTGCTTTTCTCACCTTTGATCGCTTTGAGGGTGCACACCCTTTTACCGTGAACAGTTCCGACCATGCGGATGGGCAGGTGAGTTTTGCGATTAAAGCCTTGGGTGATTACACCTCACGCTTACAAACTGAACTGGATGTAGGCCGCAAAGTCATTGCTGAAGGGCCCTATGGCCACTTTGATTTGCAATTAGAGGGTGACAGTGAGCAGGTTTGGGTTGCTGCAGGCATTGGGGTAACGCCTTTTATTGCTTGGCTTGAGGCTTTGCAAGCACAGCCTGAGCGCGCACCGCAAGCCACTTTATATTACTGCGTAAACAATACTGCCGAAGGGGTGTTTGCCGAAAAACTGCAACGCTTAGCCGCTGCTGTACCAAATGTTACGTTGCATGTGCATTGCAGCGATGAGCAGGGGCATTTATGTGCTGAGCAAGCCTTGCAAGGCTGCGCTGCTGATACTCAAGTATGGTTTTGTGGCCCACAAGGCTTTGCCGATGCTTTGCAAAAAGGTATGCAGAGTTTGGGCTACCCAGCAGAAAACTTCCATAAAGAGTATTTTCAAATGCGTTAAGTAAGCGCAGCTCTGTATTAGGCTCAGGGAAGTGCTTAATAAAATACCCTTGTGAACCTCCTCCAGTCCTTGCGAACGCAGTGAAGCAATCCACCGAGCAAGCAGCGCGCTGCCAAACTATAGGGTGCTGCTTTATTTTGAGGCTCTGGTGATTACCGCCATTTGCGCATCAGCGATTAAGTGCTTTTGGCTTGCTGCTTTAGCGCGCCAGAGCATGGCGGTATTTTCACAACGCTCAACGCCCAAACCTTGCTGATACAGCTCGCTTAAATAATGCATGGCATCGGCATGCTGCTGTTGCGCTGCCAGTAAAAACCACTGTAAAGCAATGTCGGGGCGGTTTTGTTCAAGCAGCAGTAGTGCGACGTCATTTTGCGCCGCGCTATCGCCTTTGTCAGCTTCTATAAGCAAGGCGCGGTCATTACCCCCCCCAGCGGGCTCGCCAGAAAGCTGCACACAGAAGTGTGCTGCGATATCTGCTAGGGCCAGCATCACCCGCCCGCGCTCGTCCATACTGTGCCGTTGTAAGGTGCCCGCGCTTAAACGACGCCATAGGGTGCGTTTACTCAGATCCATCATTAGCGCGGCAGTATCAATACTGACAACATCGTTCACAATACTTTCTCCACAATTGATTGGCAGGCCTAAGAATGCACTGAATGGCCACGCAACAGCAACCCCACTCTGTCTTTGCGAGCGCAGCGAAGCAATCCACCTAACAAACCACGCAGTGCCCAAATCATGAACTGCCACGTCGCTACGCTCCTCGCAGAGACGCTGGTATGTCCTTGCGAACGGCACCCTGCCATTGCGAATCCCACTCTGTCATTGCGA
>JAAYTE010000097.1 GCA_012518175.1 Gammaproteobacteria bacterium
GGCATCACATTTGACGGCCCCAAACACCTTTTAGTCCCGCTAGACAGTGCGGAACTGCTCAGCGCTAAGCTGGCCTCGATGAAACCAAGCGATCACATCCAGTGGCAACAATACCGAGTGCGCGGCGGCGATAATCTATCGAGTATTGCCAACCGTAATAATGTTTCCATTGACCTGATTAAAGACATCAACAAACTCGCCAATAATAATTTACGCATTGGCCAAGTCCTAAATATTCCTAAAAGCAGCACAGGCACACGGGCGGCAAACAATTTAGCCCAAGCAACCCACAGCAACTCCAGCCGCACAGTGTATAAAGTTCGCGCTGGTGACAATCTATCGAAAATAGCTGCGCAACAAAAAGTCTCGGTAAATGAGCTCAAACGCTGGAATAACTTAAGCTCAAATGCGTTAAAAATAGGGCAAAACCTCATCCTTATCAGTAATAACAGCAGCCAAAACGCCAATTCATCCAACGCCACTGTGTATAAGGTACGCCCTGGCGACTCGCTTTATGCCATTGCTAAGCGCCATAGAATCAGCTTAAAGCAGTTAAAAAACTGGAATCCAAGCATTAGCAATGCACTCAAACCTGGACAAGCTATCGCACTCTACTTATAAATCCCTAAGCTCTGGCAAACCCACGGGCTCAACACGAACTCACGCTTTACTGGATAATCGAGTAAACTAGCGTGCTATTGCCTGTTTGTTAATTAAGGATTTTTGCTGTTTATGCGCGTATTTTTATTTTTTCTTAGCGTGCTTTTATTCAGCCATCAGGCCATTGCCAGTGTTGTTACCAGTCATGGTTACGCGCAGTTTGAAACGCTTAAATACGGTGCTGATTTTACCCATTTTGACTGGGTAAACCCCAAAGCGCCCAAAGGCGGCACAGTCCGCTTAATGGCTTTTGGCACCTTCGACACACTCAATCCTTACACGTTAAAAGGCACCAGTCCTATTAGCACTGCGGACTTTGCCAGTTATGGCATTAGCGAGCTCAATGAGCCGTTAATGGTGGGCAGTGGTAATTATGACCCTTCTGGCGATGAAGCTGCCAGCGCTTACGGCCTGATTGCCGAAAGTGTGCAATACAATGACAGCCGCAGCTGGGTGGTATTTAACCTGCGCAAAGAGGCTCGTTTCCATGACGGCACCCCCATTACCGCCAAAGATGTGGCCTTTTCTTACCGTACCTTATTAACCCAAGGTCACCCGCAATACCGCACTTACCTCCAAGAAGTCGCTCGGGTCGATATTCTCAACGAACACCGCATTCGCTTTGTCTTTAAACGCGCAGGTAACCCTTTACTTATTCTACGCATTGGCGACCTGCCGGTATTACCTGAGCACTATTGGCGCGATAAAGACTTCAACAAAACCACCTTTACCCCACCACTGGGCAGTGGCCCTTACAGCATTACTGAGGTAAAGCCCGGGCGCAGCTTAGTTTTTGAGCGGGTTAAAGATTGGTGGGGCAAAGATTTGCCTGTTAACCGTGGCAAGTACAATTTTGACAAAGTCATCGTGGACTTTTACCGCGATAAGCATGTGGCGTTTGAAGCCTTTAAAGTGGGCAATTTTGATTTTTACATTGAGCATCAGGCGAAAAACTGGGCCAATAATTACCGTTTCCCAGATATTGCTAAGGGCCGCGTTATTCGCGCAGAAATTGCCCATGAAATCCCCACACAAACCCAGGCTTTGTTTATCAACACCCGCCGTGCGCAATTTCACGACCGCGCCACCCGCGAAGCTTTAACAGTACTATTTGATTTTGAGTGGGCCAATAAAACCTTATTCAATAATGCTTATCAGCGCGCCAACAGTTACTACCCCAACAGTGACTTCTCTGCCCGCGGCAAGCCCAAAGGCGCAGAATGGTTGTTGTTGTCTAAATGGCGCGAGCAGCTCCCATTACAATTGTTTTTAGAGCCTTTTAGCTTAGAGACCACCGAAGGCCGTGGCATTCCCCGCGAAACCTTACGCAAAGCCCTAGGCCTGCTGGCTGACGCTGGCTGGAAAACCACACTGAACGGTCTGAAAAACAAACAGGGGCAAACTCTAAGTCTAGAAATCCTTCTGGTTAATCCAAGCTTAGAACGAATTCTGCAAGCCTATGTCAAAAGCCTGAATGAAATCGGCATTGATGCGCGCATGCGTACCGTTGACCGTGCGCAATACAAACAGCGCCTCGATAATTTTGATTTTGACTTGACTTTATTGACTCTGCCGCAAACGCTCAGCCCTGGGCTTGAGCAATGGCAGTATTTTCACTCGTCACAAGCTATGGTAAAAGGCAGTAAAAACTATGCGGGTATTAATAGCCCCGTTATTGATGACTTATTAGAGCAGTTACTCAAGGCGAAAACCTACACACAACAGCGCACTGCTGCCCGTGCTTTGGATCGCGCGTTACTCTGGAACTATTACAGCATTCCAAACTGGTATATTAGTCATCACCGTATTGCTTACCAGAACCGTTTTGAATTTGTGCGTGTGCCACCCTATACATTAGGTTTGCGCGCTTGGTGGTTAAAACCTTCGGAGATTCCTTAATGCTGACTGTGCTGCGTCGCGGTTGTTTATCACTGATTATTTTAGCGTTTAGTAACAGTCTGTTAGCCCAAGGGCAGCATGCTATGACGCTGTATGATGAAGCGCCGAAATACCCCAGCGATTTCACTCATTTTGATTACACCAATCCTGATGCGCCGAAGGGCGGTACTTTACGTCTGGCCGGCCTCAATGGTTTTGACAGCTTGAACCCTTTTATTCCCAAGGGAAATGCTGCTGATCAGATTGGTTTACTGTATGACACCCTCACCTATCACTCTGCTGATGAACCTTTTACCGAGTACGGTTTATTAGCTGAGCGCATCGAAAAAGCTGCTGACAACAGCTATGTACGCTTTTATTTAAACCCCAAAGCGCGCTTTAATGACGGCCAACCAGTCACTGCAGAGGATGTGCAGTTCACCTTTAACACCCTGGTGGAAAAAGGCCACCCACTCTACCGCCACTATTATGCTGACGTCGCTGATGTTGTGGTAGAAAGTCCGCTGCAAGTACGTTTTGATTTTAAACACACTGAAAACCGCGAACTGCCATTAATTCTCGGACAACTGCAAATTTTGCCCAAGCATTGGTGGGCTGAGCGCGATTTTACCAAGACCAGTTTAGAGCCGCCGTTGGGCAGCGGTCCTTATCAGCTGAGCCGTGTTGATGCCGGTCGTAGTCTGCGTTATGAGCGGGTTAAAGACTGGTGGGCGCAAGACTTGCCAGTGGCCCGCGGACAATATAATTTCGACAATATCCACATTGATTACTACCGTGATATGTCGGTGGCGTTAGAAGCCTTTAAAGCCGGCCAATTTGATTTTAATCTTGAATACTCCGCCAAAGACTGGGCCACCGGCTACAACTCGCCGGCCTTGCGCAACGGGCAAATCATTAAAAAAGAGATCAAAAACCACAACCCAGTTGGTATGCAAGGTTTTACCTTCAATTTGCGCAAAGACCTGTTTAAAGATCAGCGTGTGCGTCAAGCCATTGCCTTGTTGTTTGATTTTGAGTGGACCAACAAGCAGCTGTTTTATAGCTCTTATATCCGCACCCCAAGCTTTTTTGCCAACTCCGAACTGGCTGCGCAGGGCTTGCCTTCGGCAGCGGAGCTGGAGATTTTAGAACCTTTGCGTGGCTCCATTCCTGAGGAAGTCTTCACCCAAGTGTATGCGCCGCCAGTCAGTGACAGCAGCGGCATTATTCGCGAGCGCCGTCTTGAGGCTTGGCGCTTACTGCAGGACGCAGGTTATCGCATTGAAAATGATCGCATGGTCAACGCCGACGGGGAGCCTTTAGCCTTTGAGTTCATTATTGCTCAGGCTAACCTTGAGCGTGTCTTACTACCCTTTAAGCGCAACCTAGAAGAGTTGGGTATTGAGATGACCATTCGCCGTGCCGACGTCTCGCAATACATTAACCGCATGCGCTCCCGCGACTTTGAGATGACCTCAAGTATTTGGCCGCAGTCTAATTCCCCTGGGAATGAGCAGCGCGACTTCTGGCACTCCAGCAGTGTTGATAATCCCGGTAGTCGCAACTTTATTGGTTTACAAGATCCTGCTATCGACAGCTTAGTGGAAGGCCTCATTAACGCCCCTGATCGCGCCACTTTAATTAACTATGCGCGTGCGCTAGACCGCGTATTACTCTGGGGCCATTACGTGATTCCCAACTACTATATCGATACTTGGCGTACTGCTTACTGGCAACACTTAGCCCAACCTGAAATCGCTCCTTTATACGATTATGGTTTGATGACTTGGTGGGTCAAGCCTGATGCAGCTCAGCCTCCTGCAGCGACGGACGAATAACTATGCTGGCTTATATTCTTCGGCGCTTGCTGCTGATTATTCCCACCTTGCTGGGTATTTTGGTGGTCAACTTTATTATCATCCAGGCCGCTCCCGGCGGACCAGTGGAGCAAATGATTGCCAAGCTGGAAGGTTTTGATGCTGCAGCCGGTGGCGCCACTGGACGCATTTCTGGCGGTGGCGCGGAGGTCTCCAGCAGTTCTTCAGCGAGCTACCGCGGTGCTCAGGGCTTGGATCCAGAGCTGGTGCTTGAGATTGAACGTATGTACGGTTTTGATAAGCCGCCCATTGAGCGTTTCTGGATCATGCTGAAAAACTATGCACGCTTTGATTTTGGCGACAGTTTTTTTCGCGATGCTAAGGTCACTGATCTAATTATCGAAAAAATGCCAGTCTCTATTTCCATAGGCTTCTGGAGTACATTATTGATGTATTTGGTGTCGATTCCCTTAGGCATCAGCAAAGCAGTACGCCATGGCAGCTCTTTTGATGTATGGACCAGTTCGGCCATTATTTTAGGCTACGCAATTCCAGCGTTCTTATTTGCCATTCTCTTGGTGGTGGTGTTTGCCGGTGGCAGCTACTTGAGCTGGTTCCCATTGCGCGGCTTAACTTCCAATAACTTTGAAGAGCTGAGCTTGCTGGGTAAAGTGGGCGATTATTTCTGGCACTTAGCACTGCCAGTAACTGCCTTGGTGATCGGTAACTTCGCCACCCTAACCTTGCTGACAAAAAACAGCTTTCTGGATGAAATCAATAAGCAATATGTCACCACTGCGCGAGCCAAAGGCCTACCGGAAAACAAAGTGCTCTACGGCCATGTATTTCGCAATGCCATGCTGATTATTATCGCCGGCTTCCCAGCAGCCTTTATTGGTATGTTCTTTACCGGCTCACTCCTGATCGAGGTGATTTTCTCCTTGGATGGGCTGGGCCTGCTCAGCTTTGAGGCGGCAATTAACCGCGACTACCCCGTGGTATTCGGTACCTTATTTTTATTCACTTTATTGGGTTTGCTGGTTAAGTTGATCGGCGACATTACTTACACCTTGGTCGATCCGCGTATCGACTTTAGCAGTCGGGGGAACTGAGATGGCGCTTTCTCCCATCAACCAACGGCGCTTCGCTTTGTTTAAGGAGCACAAGCGCGGCTGGTATTCATTATGGATATTTCTTGGCTTATTTATTTTATCCCTCGGGGCTGAGTTTATTGCTAACGATAAACCCTTGCTGGTGGAGTATGACGGTGCTCTGTACTTTCCTGTACTCAAGCGCTATCCAGAAACCACCTTTGGCGGTGAGTTCCCCTTGCAGGCCAACTACAAAAGCCCCTATATCAAAGAGCTGATTGAAGAAAAAGGCGGCTGGATGCTCTGGCCGATGATTCCTTTTAGCTACTCCAGCATTAACTACGACCTGCAAGTGCCCGCCCCGGCGCCGCCATCGCTGCAGAACTGGCTGGGGACTGATGATCAAGGCCGCGATGTGCTAGCGCGGGTCATTTACGGCTTTCGTATCTCGGTGTTGTTTGCTCTGACCCTGACCTTGGTCAGCTCGGTCTTTGGAGTATTGGTTGGTGCTTTACAGGGGTTTTATGGCGGCTGGGTGGACTTGATTGGCCAGCGTTTTCTTGAGGTGTGGTCGGGGCTACCGGTGCTGTATTTATTAATAATTATGGCCAGCTTTATTCAGCCCAACTTCTGGTGGCTGCTGGGTATTATGCTGCTGTTTTCATGGATGAGCTTAGTCGATCTAGTGCGTGCCGAGTTTTTGCGCGGTCGTAACTTGGAATATGTACGCGCTGCCCGAGCCTTGGGTATGCAGAACAGTCTGATTATGTTCCGCCATATTCTGCCCAACGCCATGGTTTCTACCATTACCTTTTTACCCTTTATCTTAACTGGGGCCATTGGCACCTTAACTGCATTGGATTTCTTAGGCTTTGGCTTACCGCCTGGCTCACCCTCGCTGGGTGAGTTGGTGGCGCAAGGCAAGTCCAACTTACAAGCACCTTGGCTGGGTATCAGTGCCTTTACGGTACTGGCTTTAATGCTGAGTTTATTAGTATTTATTGGTGAGGCTGCCCGTGATGCATTCGACCCAAGAAAATAAAGTGGAACAGTTGCTGGCCATTGAAGACTTATCCGTTGAGTTTGTCAGCGGTGATAACGTACAGCGTGCGGTTAACAATATTAGTTTCGCCGTTAATAAAGGTGAAACCTTGGCTTTGGTCGGCGAAAGTGGCTCTGGCAAGTCGGTTACCGCGCACTCTATTTTGCGCTTATTACCCTACCCTCTAGCACGCCATCCCAGTGGCCAAATTATCTATCAAGGTAAAGACTTACTCAGTGCCGCGCCAGAGTACTTGCGCAGTATCCGCGGTGATCGTATTGCGATGATTTTCCAAGAGCCCATGAGCTCGCTCAACCCACTGCACAGCATTGAAAAGCAAATCAATGAAATTTTGATACTGCACAAAGGCATGAATGCTAAGCAAGCCTCCGCTCGCACCCTAGAGTTACTGACACTGGTGGAAATTAAAAATCCGGCGCAGCGCATGAGCTCCTACCCTCATGAGCTATCCGGTGGACAACGCCAACGTGTGATGATTGCCATGGCGTTGGCCAATGAACCCGAGCTGTTAATTGCCGATGAACCGACGACTGCCTTAGACGTCACCGTGCAGCAAACCATTTTAAAACTGCTCAAAGACCTTCAGCAACGCCTTGGCATGGCCATTTTATTGATCAGCCATGATCTCAACTTGGTGCGCCGCGTGGCCCA
>JAAYTE010000098.1 GCA_012518175.1 Gammaproteobacteria bacterium
TGGTCGATTTTTCGCAAGCAGTGCCAGTGTCTGCGGCAAGCTTCAGCGGCCAATCCGATAACCCTTACAGCCCTTACCAGCAACTGCCCAAGGCAGTGACGGGCAAGCTCTATCCGCTCCCCAACACGCATACCGACATCGAAAAAGTGTATGGCAAACAGCGTTTAACCCTATTGCCGGGCAAGTAAAATACGCGGCCACTGCTGAACTATCAGTGGCCGCCGCTACTCTAGCCAACACTCACCACATGCTGAGTCAGCGGATAAAACCTAGCAATTGACTCAGACAAATACAGCATTCCCAACGAAATACGCAAATAGGTTTGCGCCCTCCTGCCAGGTCTTCCATAATATGCGGCTAATGTTGTTACCTGTAGGCACGTTTTCTCATGGCTAAAAAATTATATATCGAAACCCACGGCTGCCAAATGAACGAGTACGACAGCTCGCGTATGGTGGATTTACTGGGCGAAAACCAAGCCATAGAAACCACCAAAAATGCTGCGGATGCAGATGTCATTGTACTTAACACCTGCTCCATCCGTGAGCGCGCGCAAGATAAGGTCTATTCACAACTGGGCCGTTGGCGTGAACTGAAACTGGCCAATCCAGAGCTGATCATCACCGTCGGTGGTTGCGTAGCCAGCCAAGAAGGCGCGGCAATTCGCGAACGCGCACCCTATGTTGATGTGGTATTTGGCCCACAAACTTTGCACCGCTTACCCGAAATGATTGACGCCGCGCGCAGCACTGGCAAAGCGCAAGTTGACGTGTCCTTCCCCGAAATCGAAAAATTCGACCACCTGCCCGAGCCGCGCATTGAAGGGCCTACTGCCTACGTTTCGGTGATGGAAGGCTGCAGCAAATATTGCAGCTTCTGCGTGGTTCCCTACACCCGCGGCGAAGAAGTCAGCCGACCGCTGCTAGATGTGCTCAAAGAAATCAAACACTTAGCAGAACACGGCGTGCGTGAAGTCACCTTGCTGGGACAAAACGTCAATGGCTACCGTGACACCTTAGCGAACGATGAGGTGGTGGATTTTGCCGAGCTAGTTCGTCTGGTGGCAGAAATTGATGGCATTGACCGCATCCGCTATATGACTTCACACCCGCTGGAGTTCTCTGATTCACTGATCGATGCCCACGCCAATATCCCTAAGCTGGCCAAGTACCTGCACCTGCCTGTGCAATCGGGCTCTGACCGCATTTTAGCGGCAATGAAACGCAACCATACCGCACTGGAGTACAAGTCGCGGATTCGCAAACTCAAAGCAGCAGTGCCAGATATTTTAATCAGCTCTGACTTTATTGTTGGCTTCCCCGGTGAAACAGAAAAAGACTTTGAGCAAACCATGCAATTGGTCGCCGATGTTGGCTTTGATTTCTCCTACTCATTCCTCTACAGCCCGCGCCCTGGCACGCCAGCAGCTGAGCTGGCGGATGACACCCCAGATGAGGTTAAAAAACACCGCTTAGGTTTGTTGCAGCACCGCTTACAGCAACAAGGCTTTGAGCACACCCGACGTATGGCTGGCACTGTGCAGCGCGTGCTGGTTAACGATTACGCGAAAAAAGACCCAGGACTATTACAGGGCCGTAATGAAAATAACCGCATCGTCTATTTTCGCAGCAATAACCCAGCTTTAATTGGTCAATTTGTGGATGTGCGCATCGAGGAAGCCAAGCACTTTACTTTGCACGGCACCTTGCTTGACTAATACTTACAGCTACTGGACATGCATACTGCTTAGCAGATTGATCAGCTTTCACAAACAAAACTGGCGCAATCTTATTTTATCTGCTAAGTTCGCCCGCTTGTGAGCGTAGAGGTATTTATTCGGGCAGCCGTTAAATAACTATTACGTAATGATTTTGAGCGTTTGAGAGGCGGAACTATGCCCAAGAAAGCAGAAAACCAAAGCAGCCAATTGATCCGTACTTTTGTACCTTATAAGGAAGCTAAGGGTGAAGAGTATATGAGCGACAAGATGCGCGCTCACTTCACTAATATCCTCAATATCTGGAAACAAGAGTTGATGGAAGAAGTTGATCGCACTATGACTCATATGAAGGACGAAGCGGCTAACTTCCCTGACCCTGCTGATCGGGCCAGTCAAGAAGAAGAGTTTAGTCTAGAGCTGCGTACGCGCGACCGTGAACGTAAGCTGATCAAGAAAATTGATGAGACTATTAATCTGATTAAATAAGACGACTACGGCTGGTGTGATGCCTGCGGTGTTGAAATTGGTATTCGTCGACTTGAAGCGCGCCCAACTGCCACGCTATGCATTGATTGCAAAACCTTAGCGGAAATCAAAGAGAAACAAATGGGTTCGTGATCACCACGTCACACAGTAAAAACGGAGCCTAAGCTCCGTTTTTTTATGCGCCTAAGGGCCACAGCCAATACGCCAGAGCTGTGAAGTCGGGCATTGCTACCCGACGCCAACAGCAATTACGCCCGCTTGGCACAAGCGATAACGCATTACTCGCTGGCCAAAGCCGCGCGCAACTCTACTAAAGCCGCCTGACAAGCTTCAACGCTGGCGTATTCTGGACTCTGAGCAATACACTGCTCATCCAGCCATACAGTCAACTGCTGATTGTCTTGGCGAATATCCAGTCCATCCTGCGCACTTTGCACATGCTTTGCAGCCAATCCAGCTTCACGGCCATCAGCAAAAGCTTTCGACAACAATAAGTCCTCACCTTTGCTATTGAGTACGCGGAAGCGGAAACCCTCAGCGTCTCTAAAGCTCACCACACGCTTGGCTTTTTTGGCCTTTTTCTTGCCTCCGGCTAAATCTGCACCCTGTACGGAAAAGCTGCGCAAACCCACCGCCTCACGCAGCTCTTGCAAGAATGGCGTTGCCACTTTACGTGCCTTTACCGCACCGGCTTGCAAAATATCTTCCAAGTCATCCGGCTTAGCCAGCAAATCATGGTAGCGCTCACGAGGCTCAGCCAACTGCTCATCTAACAGGCTAAACAAACGCTCCTTAGCCTCACCCCAGGCCAGACCTGCTTGCAGATCTTCACGCATGCTTAATTGCTCGGCATGGGTAGAAAACGCCTGATACAAAGTAAATAAGTGCGAGTTATCCGGATCTTTCGCCTCACCGGGCAATTTCGAGTCGGTGACAATGCGCGAAATGGCGCTCTTCAACTCTTTGCTCGAAGAAAACAACGGAATAGTGTTGTCGTAGCTTTTCGACATCTTGCGGCCATCTAA
>JAAYTE010000099.1 GCA_012518175.1 Gammaproteobacteria bacterium
ACCATTTCATTCCAAACCAAGTGCAACACTTGTTCAAGAATCGCTTCGGCCAACCAAGTCAGGTAATCACTGACTTTCATCAGTGGCAAGGTGCCGGCAATTTCTGAGGCGGCAACCCGCAGGCGGTGGGCTAGTTTAAAGTGGCGTAGGGCGTTCATTTGCTGCTCTACGTCTTCTTCGGGGATGCGCAGTAAATGTTCGCGTAACTCTGCAGTTAACTCTGGGGCTAAAGGTGGTCGGTACAGTCGTCCTTCGTTAAGTAGCTCGTCTAAGAGTGCAGGGAAGCGTGAGAGTTGCTCGGCAATCCACGGGCTGGCAGCGCATAAGCTAATGACCCGCAGTAATGCACCAGGGTTCTCTGTGAGCAGCACTAAATAGGCTGAGCGACGGGCCACAGCTTCAACTAAGGGTAAGACCCGCTCGAGGACGAGATCGGGGTTGTCGTGCTCAACAGTTTGCGCTAAAAAACGCGGCATAAATGTATCTAAACGTTCCCGGCCAATACGCTGCATGGCCCGCAGCTGTGCGCTTTCGCGCAATTGTACAATACGCTGCCAAGCGGCATGACTGTCTTGATAGCCAGCGTCGCTAAACTGCTGGTAAATACTTTCTACAGCAATGCTGTCTTCCCAAACTGGCAGCCACTCACCACCAATGCACTCTTCATCATCCTCGTCAGGGTCGGCGATCACCGCACGGAAGTGGTATTCGATGCGCTTGCGCCAATACATTAATTGGCCAATAAAAGTCGTCCAGTCGCTAAAGCCCATGATAAAAGCCAGGCGTGCTTGCTCCAGTGCCGTATCGGGCAAGCTTTGGGTTTGTAAGTCAGCAACAGCTTGTAATGCATGCTCGGTGTAACGTAAAAAGCGGTACGCATCTTTTAACTCAGTGACATCCGCCGAGGGCATATAACCCTGCGCGGCGAGGGTATCTAAGATATTCAGTAAAGGGCGTTGCTGCAGGCTTAAATCACGTCCACCATGGATCAGCTGAAAGGCTTGGGCAATAAACTCCACTTCACGAATACCGCCAGAGCCGAGTTTAATATTGTCGTCCATATCTTTGCGGCGAACTTCTTGTTGAATCAGCTGCTTCATCGAGCGCAGCGCTTCAATGGCGGAGAAGTCCAAGTAACGCCGATAAACGAAAGGTCGTAAAATTCGCAGTAAACGTGACCCTGCATTTTGGTCGCCGGCCACCACCCGCGCCTTAATCATGGCGTAGCGTTCCCAGTCACGGCCTTGGTTTTGATAGTACTGCTCAATGGCGGTAAAACTGTAGACCAAGGGGCCGCTGGAGCCGTATGGGCGCAGGCGCATATCCACGCGGAAGGCAAAGCCATCTGCGGTGATGGTGTCTAAGGCTTTAATCAGTTTTTGCCCGAGACGGGTGAAAAACTCTTGATTGTCGAGGCTGCGTTTTGCGCCTTCAGTTTCGCCTCCTTCCGGGTAAGTAAAGATCAAGTCCACATCGGAAGAGAGGTTGAGCTCATAGGCTCCGAGTTTGCCCATGCCCAGCACCACCAGTTGTTGTGGTTGCTTGCTATAACGACCAATTGGGGTGCCAAACAACTGACAATGTTGTTTATAGAGCCAATGATAGGCAAGGTCGGTACAGGCGTCGGCCATGGCTGATAAGTCGCGACAGGTTTCGCTCAGCTCAGCTTGGCGCAGCAAGTCACGCCAAATAATACGCACTTGTTGGTAGTTGCGATGTTGACGTAAGTGCAGCAGCAAGCTGGCTTCATCGTTGCAGTCAGTTAAACGCTCATGCAGTTGGTGACGAATCTCACCGGGCACTAAGGTGCGATCCAGTTGCCCTGAACGCACTAAGTCAATCAGCATTTGTGGATCACGAATGGCTTGGCTGAGCACAAAGTCGCTGAGGGTGCAGACTCGAATAAAGGCTTGGTAGCGGCTTTCAGGCCATAAAGGATTGGCTATTTGCTGCTCTTCGAGGGCATGTGCCCATTCGCGCTGAGCTTTTTGTTGTAAGAACAGTAAGTCTGATGGGATTGAATCCAGTAGCAGAGGAGTCATGGGTAATCCTGAAATGGTTTGCAGCAAAAGTTTTCATAAAGATACCTGAAATTGAGTCAGCATGGCGGTGAAGAAAAAACTTACCCAAAAGAACTAGTGAATAGATGCTGACTCATGCGTCATTTTGTAGTAAAACTACATAATGAAAGAAAATATGACTTTGCTGTGCCATGGGCTGATTGTTCACAAGACATAAAGCACGTATAGGTCCATCATAAATAGACCCTCATTTTGGGAGCGAAACATGCAAGATTTAGATCCGGTAGAAACACAAGAATGGCTGGATGCTTTGGAGTCGGTCCACGCCCACGAAGGTGAAGAGCGTGTGCACTATATTTTATCGCGCTTAGGTGAGATGGCCAGTCGTGATGGGACCCGCTTACCCCACGCAATTACGACGCCGTATCGCAACACCATTCCAGTCACTCATGAGGCACGTATGCCCGGTGACTTATTTATGGAGCGGCGAATTCGCTCGTTAGTGCGCTGGAATGCCCTGGCTATGGTGATGCGCGCTAACCAATCAGACCCAGACTTAGGTGGCCACATTGCCACCTTTGCCTCCAGCGCCACTTTATATGACATTGGTTTTAACTATTTCTTTAAAGCGCCAACCGAAGAGCACGGTGGTGATTTAATTTATTTTCAGGGGCATGCTTCCCCCGGTATTTATGCCCGCTCTTTTTTAGAGGGGCGTTTGACGGCAGAGCAGCTGGATAACTTTCGCCGTGAAACCGATGGCGAAGGTTTATCGTCGTACCCACACCCATGGTTGATGCCTGACTACTGGCAGTTCCCAACAGTCTCCATGGGTTTAGGCCCGATCCAAGCCATTTATCAAGCGCGCTTTATGAAGTACCTTGAGCACCGTGGTTTTATTCAGCCTGGCAAACAGAAGGTTTGGTGTTTCTTAGGTGACGGTGAAACCGATGAGCCAGAATCCTTGGGTGCGATTTCTCTGGCAGGCCGTGAAAAGCTCGACAACCTGATTTTTGTGATCAACTGCAACCTGCAGCGTTTAGATGGCCCGGTGCGTGGTAATGGCAAAATCATTCAGGAGCTGGAAGGTAACTTCCGTGGGGCTGACTGGAACGTTATTAAAGTATTGTGGGGCCGCTTGTGGGATCCGCTGTTCGCTAAAGATACTGAAGGAGTGATGCAGCGCCGTATGGATGAAGCGTTAGACGGCGACTATCAAAACTATAAAGCCAACGATGGTGCCTTTGTACGTAAGGACTTCTTTGGTGCTGATCCACGCTTAGCGGCAATGGTGGATGACCTAACTGATGATGAAATCTGGAAGCTGAACCGCGGTGGTCATGATCCCTTTAAGGTGTATGCCGCTTACCATGCTGCGGTAAACCATGAAGGTCAGCCGACGGTGATCTTGGCGAAAACCATTAAGGGTTATGGTACAGGTACCGGTGAGGCGCAAAATATTGCCCACAATATTAAGAAAGTTGATTTAGAAAGTCTTAAAGGCTTCCGTGACCGCTTTGATATACCGGTAGCGGATGAAAATATTGAGAGTTTGCCGTTTTATCGTCCTGCAGAAAACAGTCCAGAAATCCGTTATCTCAAAGAGCGGCGTGCAGAGCTCGGTGGTTTTGTGCCACAGCGACGGATGAAGAGCATGAGCATTCCAACGCCATCGTTGGAAACCTTAAAAACTATTTTGGATGGCACCGGTGAGCGTGAAGTCTCCACCAC
>JAAYTE010000100.1 GCA_012518175.1 Gammaproteobacteria bacterium
GAGGATTCGAACCTCCGACCGCTCGGTTCGTAGCCGAGTACTCTATCCAGCTGAGCTATGAGTCCGTTGTGGCGCGTATTATAGAGCTATTTACTTGATAATCAAGGAGTTTTTAATTTAAAAACTCCTTGCAACCTATTACTCTACAAAACTAAATATGGCGGAGAGGGAGGGATTCGAACCCTCGACACCCTTTTGAGATGTACTCCCTTAGCAGGGGAGCGCCTTCGGCCACTCGGCCACCTCTCCGTTACAACGGTGCGTATATTACCCACTTTTTTAGAAATTGCAAAGCAATAAATCAAAAAACATCAAATAATTGGATCTTCTTGCTCTTCCTTCTCTTTTTGGATGCGCAAATAGATCTCTTCGCGGTGCACAGCAATCTCTTTTGGCGCGTTTACACCAATGCGAACTTGATTGCCTTTAACGCCCAGCACAGTGACAGTAACCTCATCACCAACCATCAGTGTTTCTCCAACACGTCGCGTTAATATCAACATTACTTCTCTCCTTGTATAAACAATTTAGGTTTACAGTCTGCATCTGTAAGTTATTGGATAGCGTACACTCATCATGCTTATTTGCACAGAATCATATCGCTTATTTATCAACTAAAATCATCTTACTGTTATTTAGCTAACAAATTCTGTTGAGCGCAGTAGACCTGCGCGTAAATATTTTTTAATTTTGCTCAGCATCCAAACCAAAAGCAGTGTGCAGTGCGCGCACTGCCAGTTCCACATATTTCTCGTCAATAACCACAGAAATTTTAATCTCTGAGGTGGATATCATCTGCAGATTAATATTCTCTTTCGCCAAGGCCTCAAACATGCTGCTAGCTACGCCTGGATGCGAGCGCATACCCACTCCAACTATGGACACCTTGGCAATGCTAGTAGTTCCAGCAACCTGTCCTGCACCAATCTCTTGAGCGGTGGCTTGCAAGATTTCGAATGCCTTGTCGTAATCCAGGTTACCCACAGTAAAGGTAAAGTCTGTGGTGTTATCTTGAGCCACGTTTTGCACAATCATATCGATATCAATATTGGCCGCACTAATCGGTCCCAATATTTTAAAAGCAACGCCTGGGGTGTCCGGCACACCACGAATGGTGAGCTTGGCTTCGTCACGGTTAAAGGCAATACCAGAAATAATCGGCTGTTCCATGGAGTCCTCATTCTTATCAGTGCTGATCTCAGTGCTAATTAGAGTGCCGGGGCCCTCTTTAAAGCTGTGCAATACGCGTAGCGGAACATTGTACTTACCGGCAAACTCCACAGAGCGCAGTTGTAGAATTTTTGAGCCGAGGCTGGCCATTTCAAGCATTTCTTCAAAAGTAATGCGATCTAAGCGCTGCGCCCGCGACACTACACGGGGATCAGTGGTGTAAACACCGTCCACATCAGTATAGATATGGCATTCATCTGCTTTAAGCGCTGCAGCTAAGGCAACCGCAGTGGTATCTGAACCACCACGTCCCAACGTAGTGATATTGCCCTGCTCATCGACACCTTGGAAACCCGCCACCACCACCACTTTTCCAGCCTGCAACTGTGCCTGCACTTTAGCTTCATCGATGGTTAATATGCGCGCTTTACCATGCTCGCTGTCTGTCACTATGGGTACTTGCGCGCCGGTGAAAGACACCGCTGGTACACCAATTTTATTTAACGCAATGGCCAACAAGGCGATAGTCACTTGCTCACCGGTGGCAATCATCACATCCATCTCACGTAAAGATGGTTTATTGCTCAGTTCTTTAGCCAGGGCTAATAAACGATTGGTTTCGCCACTCATTGCCGAAACCACAACCACAATGTCATCGCCTGCAGCACGGAACTTGGCCACTTTTTGCGCGACCTGCTCAATACGCTCAGGTGAACCCACTGAGGTACCACCAAATTTCTGTACGATTAACGCCATTTTACTGCCGCCTTATTCATCGTTAGCGTTTACAACATGGATAAGCCTCTGCAGCTACGCCAGCGATAGATACCAGACAAGGTAAGCGATCTGGCCTGCGCCATTCAAAACCTGCACAGGCCAGATTATTAACTACCAAACTGTTTCTAAACAGCGTAACTCAGAGCCCTTGCTTGCTGCGCACTACTGCTTGCGGCAAGCAACTGTTCTCAATCACCACTCAGGCTTGGCTGGCGACATACTCTGCGGTAACCGCCAAGGCCGCATCCAGCTTGGCCAGCTCAACGCCACTGCCCTGCGCCATATCTGGACGGCCGCCACCCTTACCACCCACCACGGCGGTAGCCTGTTTCATAAGATCACCGGCTTTAAATTGCCCAGTAAGATCTTTAGTGACACCAGCAACAAAGACAATGCGCTCATTATGCACACCACCAAGCAAGATCACGGCGCTGCCCAGCTTGTTTTTCAGCTGATCAATCAATGCCAATAACTCTTTGCCTTCTAGGTTATCTAGACGCGCACTCAAGACTTTTACGCCATTAACCTCAACCGCTGCTGTTGCCAGATCACTGCCAGCGGCACTGGCAGCCTTAGCTTTCAGCTGCTCAACCTCTTTCTCTAAGCTGCGTTGCTGCTCAAGAATGGCTTGCAGCTTATCTAGAACGTTCTCACGATTACCTTTAACCAAGCTCATTGCTTGCTTAAGTTGCTCTTCGGCGCCTGTTAACCAGCGCCATGCTGCTTCGCCTGTTACCGCCTCAATGCGGCGCACACCAGCTGCAACACCACCTTCACTGGTGATTTTAAATAATCCAATATCACCTGTGCGCTGCGCGTGGATACCACCACACAACTCCACCGAGAAGCCATCGGCCATGCTTAATACGCGCACTTGGTCGCCGTATTTTTCGCCAAAGAGTGCCAGCGCACCTTTAGCTTTTGCTGTCTCAATATCGGTAAGCTCGGTGCAAACTTCGGTGTTATTACGGATTTCTTGGTTAACCCGCTCCTCTAACGCCTTAATTTGCTCAGCCGTCACAGCTTCAAAGTGGCTAAAGTCAAAACGCAAGCGCTGACTATCCACTAATGAGCCTTTTTGCTGAACATGCTCACCGAGAACCTCGCGTAATGCCGCATGTAAAATGTGCGTCGCAGAGTGGTTTAAAGCGGTGGCATGACGTACTTGCGCATCCACTTGCGCGTTAACATTGTCGCCAACCTGCACAGTGCCCTGAACCACGCGCCCATGGTGCAAAAATGCATTGCCGCTTTTTGTGGTGTCAGTGATTTCTATGCGCATGTTATCTGCGCTCAAATAGCCGCAGTCACCCACCTGGCCACCGGACTCAGCGTAAAATGGCGTGCGCTCAAGAACAATTACAACTTGGTCATCTTCCAGCGCAGTGCTGACTTTTTCGCCATCTTTAAGGATCATCAGCACTTTGGCGTCAGCCTGGTGGGCTTGGTAGCCTAAAAATTCAGTTTCACCGTCAATTTTAATCAACGCATTGTAGTCAATGCCAAAATTACTGGCAGAACGGGCCCGCTCACGCTGCGCCTGCATTTCTGCTTCGAAACCGTCTTCATCCACAGTGAGCTCTCGCTCACGGGCGATATCTGCGGTTAAGTCCATGGGGAAACCGTAGGTGTCATAGAGTTTAAACACCACTGCGCCAGGAATAACACTGCCCGTTAAGCCAGCTAAATCTTGTTCAAGAATACGCAAGCCCTGCTCTAGGGTTTTAGCAAACTGCTCTTCTTCTGTCTTTAAAATGCGCTCAATCTGTGCCTGATTCTGCTTCAGTTCTGGATAAGCCTCGCCCATTTCCTGCACTAAGGCTGCGACAATTTTGTAAAAGAAACTATCGCTGGCACCCAATTTGTTACCGTGACGGCAGGCGCGACGAATAATCCGACGCAATACATAGCCACGACCATCGTTAGACGGCACTACACCATCAGCAATCAAGAAACTGCATGAGCGAATATGGTCAGCAATCACTTTCAGCGATGGATTGTCATCATTGGCGCAACCCACTGCTTGCGCAACTGCGCTCAGTAAGTTTTTAAACAGGTCAATATCATAGTTGGAGTTAACGTCTTGCATGATCGCACTGATGCGCTCTAGCCCCATACCAGTATCCACGCTTGGCGCTGGCAGTGGGTGCATGACACCGTCTGCGGTACGGTTAAACTGCATAAAGACGTTGTTCCAAATCTCAATAAAGCGGTCGCCGTCTTCCTCTGCAGAACCAGGCGGGCCACCCCAAATATGCTCGCCATGATCAAAAAAGATTTCTGTACATGGGCCACAAGGACCGGTATCACCCATCGCCCAGAAGTTGTCTGAAGCATAAGGCGCGCCGCCGTTATCACCGATGCGGATCATGCGCTCATGGGGCACGCCCATTTCTTTAACCCAAATATTGTAGGCTTCATCGTCAGTTTCATAGACGGTGACCCAAAGCTTTTCTTTAGGCAAATTCAACCACTGTTCAGAAGTTAAGAACTCCCAAGCGTAACGAATCGCATCATGCTTAAAGTAATCGCCAAAGCTGAAGTTACCCAGCATTTCAAAAAAAGTATGGTGCCGTGCGGTATAACCGACGTTTTCTAAGTCGTTGTGTTTACCACCGGCGCGCACACATTTTTGGCTACTCACAGCCCGCGTATAGGCGCGTTTTTCTAAACCCAGGAAGCAGTCTTTAAACTGATTCATGCCCGCGTTGGTAAATAATAGCGTCGGGTCATTGGCTGGGATCAATGAGCTTGAGGCTACGCGGGTATGGCCCTTTTCTTCAAAAAAACGAAAAAAGGCTTCGCGGATTTCTGCGCTTTTCATATACTCTTCCACAATTAAAGATTGGTAATGCCTATTAGCAGCGGACAGCCAAGCTGTCGAAAAAACCTATTATATCGCTGATATAGGGCTACGTGCAGTGCTTAACGTTAAACCCCTGCAGTGGCGGATCAGTGATCGCAGTCTTCTGTATGCACGTGCTCGTCTTCAGTTGCATCTGCGGCTTCCATTTCCAACTGCAAGCTGACTAAGTTACTGGCCAAAGGACGCAGTAAAAGATTGGCGTACTCGCTGTCACCCTCTTCCACATCCACACCAATTAACAACTGGCCATTGCCTGCAGTTTGTACCCAAATTTCTTTTCCTTGCCAGA
>JAAYTE010000101.1 GCA_012518175.1 Gammaproteobacteria bacterium
ATTGGCTCGGCAGCGGGTGTTGTGGCAATGAGTAAAATACCGGCGCTAAGCTTTATTGCATATTTCCGTTACTTTGGTTATTTACTGCTAGCTTACACTGTAGGTTTTATTGGCGTAGTAGCAGTTAGCTATTTTTTATAAATTTGTGTGCAGCACCTAAGCCAGCGCTTTTATGCTGGCTTTTTTATTAGTGCTACATTGGCTTTTGTTAAGAATTGTTAATCTAGCCTTCATCACTGGGATTTTTGCTAGCGAATAAATAGACTGAAGGGTAAAAAATAACCAGCTTGAAGTTGCTGGTTGAATAATAAATTAGGGGAAGATTTATGGGCGACTCGAGCCAGAGCATACAAACACTCACCTTAACTGCAGTGGATGGTTACCCTATCAGTTGCCGGTTGTATCCAGCTTTAGGTGTTGCTAAAGGACAGTTGATTGTGGCAGGCGCGACGGGGGTTGGTCAGCAGTTTTATCGACGCTTTGCTGAGTATGCGAGTCAGCAAGGTTTCAATGTGCTGACTTTAGACTACCGAGGCGTTGGCGATTCAGCGCCTAATCAGCTAAAAGGCTTTCAAATGGATTTTGCTGACTGGGGGCAGTTGGATTTGGCTGCTGCTGTGGATTATATGTATCGCGAAGATGCGCCGCTGTTTTTAGTGGGTCACTCTTATGGTGGGCATGCTCTGGGTTTGCTTCCCAATCATGAGAAAATAAACCGCTGCTATACCTTAGGTACGGGAGCCGGTTGGCATGGCTGGATGCCGTTAGCCGAGCGCTTAAAAGTGCAATTTATGTGGAGTGTGATCTTTCCACCACTGGTGGCCTGGAAAGGCTATTTGCCTTGGAAGATGCTAGGGCTGGGGGCGGATATGCCCAAGGGAGTTTATCGTCAGTGGAAGCGCTGGTGTAGTATGCCGCATTACTTCTTTGATGATCCGTTAGTGCGCGAGTCTAGAAAGTTGCAGTTTGCCCAAGTACGCACGCCCATTACTGCAGCAGTGGCACTTGATGATTTATGGGCGTTGCCAGCATCCCGCGATGCTTTCATGGCGTATTACTGTAATGCTGAAGTAATTCACCGTGACCTTGACCCGCAAGCGTTTAATTTAGCCTTTGGTCATATGGGTTACTTTCGGCCGCTGGCGCAACCTTTATGGGATGAAATGTTGGCGTGGTTTATGGAGCCCGGAGCCCCACAGTAATTGAGTCGGAGTGAGCCACTACTCTGCCCCTGGTTCGATGCTTATCGACAATTCAAGCAAAAATGAGTGTGATTTTATTGCCCTAAGTTTTTAGGGAAATGCTTTAAAGGGTTCACACTCGGGACTTTGCCATTTAAGCTGTGCAGCGTTTTGTTAAACATATTGCAATGAACCCTTGCTTCTTAAGGTGTTTTTAAGTTGTACATTTGCTATGCACTGTTGTTGAGTGCTTAAGTGTGGAGTTTTTATGAGCGAAGGTTCGGTTGTGGTATTAAACAGTTATTACACCTTGATTGCGGCTACTGTGGTTCTTTTAGTCGGGCGTACATTGGTTAAACGTGTGCGTGTTTTGAGTAATTTTAATATACCTGAGCCGGTGGTGGGCGGTTTAATCGCAGCAGTGCTGGTGTTGGGATTACATCAGGTTAATGGTTTTTCGATTCAAATCGAGAAAGGTCTGCAAGATGGCTTTATGCTGATGTTCTTTGCTTCGATTGGTTTAAGCGCTGATTTCAAGCGGCTGAAAGCGGGTGGCCTACCGCTAATTTTGTTCACTGCAGTAGTTACTGGCTTTATTGTTGCCCAGAATGTTGTTGGTATTAGTTTGGCGACGCTGTTGGGTTTAAAGCCTTTAACTGGTTTGATTACCGGTTCGATTACCTTGGTTGGCGGACATGGTACGGCTGCGGGCTGGGGGCAAATTTTTGAAACTGATTTTGGTATTCAAGGCGCGGTTGCTTTGGGTATGGCGTGTGCCACTTTTGGCTTGGTCTGTGGTGGTTTAATTGGTGGGCCGGTGGCCCGACGGTTGATGAAGCAAGTGAAGGTGCCTACTGAAGTTGTTGGTAGCGGGCCGCAAGTTGCTTTTGAACAGCCGCAGCATAATCGTTTGATTACTGCTGATACGGCGATTGAAACTTTAGCTTTGTTTGCTTTGTCTTTAGCCAGTGCGTTTTATTTGTCGAGTTTTATGGCGGAGCATTTTAGTGAGTCTAATTTTGTTATTCCCACTTTTGTCTGGGCGTTAGCTTCAGGGGTTGTGGTGCGCAATGTGCTGACAAGTGTGTTTAAAGTGACAATCTTTGATCGTTGTGTCGATGTGTTTGGTAATGTGTCTTTGTCGCTGTTTTTGGCGATGGCGTTGCTGAGTTTAGAGTTGTGGATGATTAAGGATTTGGCTGTGCCTTTAATCATTATTCTCAGTGTGCAGGCGTTATTGTTGGTGTTTTTTGCGATTTTTATAGTTTTCCGGGTGATGGGTAAGGACTATGATGCGGCTGTGTTAGCTGGTGGTTTTTGTGGTTTTGGGATGGGGGCTACGCCTACTGCTGTGGCAAATATGCAGGCGGTTACGGATCGTTTTGGACCTTCGCATAAGGCTTTTTTGATTGTGCCCATGGTGGGTGCGTTTTTTGTCGATATCTTGAACGCAACGATTCTCTCGGCGATTACTTCGTTGCCGTTTTGGAATTAATGGTTTGAGTTTGTAAGGGCCTGCTGTCTTAGCTGAGCAAAGTAGTGATGACGCTATGAGCATGCCGTACCTTGTTAGTATCGCTGTTCCCTCAGCGGGGCGTCCTGCCCCGATTCGGGCGCTACGCCATCCATGGCTGCGCTGGTCGCAATACCAACAAGGTACTCATTGATCAGTGATGCTGTCTGCAAGCTTGCAGTACGACTCCTTTAAAACGCATTACTGCGTGATGTTCTATTCAGTTATTGAGTTCTACTGGTTGCAGTGGGGTGAGCGTTTTTTGCTTGACTGCCACTGCAATAGTGCAAACGCTGCAAAGGATTGACGAGTGCTTCGGAGTGGGTGTGGTGAGCGTAGGCATGGATGGCGCAGCGCCGGAGTTGAACCCTGGATGGGTTCATCGACGGATTAACACTTACCCCGAAGTACGGCATACAGAGGTTTGATGTCTTCGCAGAGCAAAGTAGCGATGACGCTATGGGCATGCCGTATTTGTTGGGACTCTACATCCCGTTGGTAAACTCAGGAATACTCATATCCACTGCCTCACGTACTGCACCTAGAGCAGTGGCGTAGTGGCCTAGTACGCCTAAGGCGTAATCAATACGTGAGCGTATGCGTTGGTCATTGTCATCAACGATGGGGCCTGGGTGCAGCATGGTGTTGACCTGACGAATAATAAGTTGCTCAGGGATATAACACAGACGGTTATTTTTAAAGCTGGAGCTGCGCAGCTCACTGATCGGATAAGCACCGCCAACGCCTGAAGAAACAGATACCAGTAGCCCTGGCTTATGCGCCAGCTCAGTTTTACTGGCCAGGACAAAAAAGTTTTTTAATGCAGGGCAGGCCATACCGTGCCATTCCGGACTGATAACAATCACAGCATCGGCAGCTTGTAAGCGAGCAGCGTAGTCGTGCCATAAAGCATCATTGTGCTCGGGCCATAAGGGTAGTGGACTGGTGCCTAAATCGATTAGAGAGCAGCTGTTATCATCACTGAGCTGTAAATCAATCAGGCGTTGGCGTAAATATTCAGCCACCCGCGCTGATTCACTTTGCGGACGGCCCGAACCTGAAATTATGACGTAATTAAGCATTGCAGTCCCTCGGTAAAATATTTTATAGGGTCTGAGTCTAGCCTGAAATAGTCATTC
Source organism: Gammaproteobacteria bacterium (assembly GCA_012518175.1). Lineage (GTDB taxonomy): Bacteria > Pseudomonadota > Gammaproteobacteria > Pseudomonadales > Pseudomonadaceae > Denitrificimonas. The sequence continues at coordinate 3,834 of JAAYTE010000101.1, forward strand.
TTTGCTAAGCCCGTTAGTCTTAATTATCTATCGCTGGCCGTACTTTGAGAAAATACACCTCGCTCAGTGATTAAGCTTTTTCAAGGTTTAGCGAGAGGTACATTAGCCTTTAAAAAACTCCCCTGGGGTGCTGCCAAAGTGCTGACCAAAAGCGGCAATAAAAGCGGAAGTTGACTCATAACCACAGGCTAGCGCTACTTCTGTTACCGACTGTTTTTGCTCGAGTAAGGGTAAAGCATTGAGTAAACGCAGACGCTGGCGCCAGAGCCGAAAGGTGAGGCCGGTTTGCTGAGGAAAAAGACGGCTTAAAGTCTTTTCTGAAATATGTAAGCGCTGCGCCCATTGGTTTAAGGTGTCTGTCGCGTCGGGATGTTTTTGTAATTGCGCAACAATTTTTTGTAAGCGTTTATCTGCGGGTAAGGGCAGCATCAACCCCATATCTGGGGCGTGGGTTAACTGATCCAGTAGCACAGCCGCTAAGCGACCTGCGGCGCTGGATTGATCGTACTCCACTGGCAGTTCGCCAAAGGCGCGAATCAGCTCTTTAAGGAGAGGACTGACTTCAACCACTCGGCAGTTATTCGGCACAACAGTCAGGGCTTGGTTATCAATATATAAGCTGCGGATTTGGGTGTGCGCCGAGCATTGCACGCGGTGTTTGATGCCTGCGGGTATCCACACTGCACGCTGCGGTGGTGCAATAAAGCGCCCTTGGGCTGTTTGTACCTCTAATACGCCACTGATCGCGTAGGAAAATTGCACCCAGGGATGGCTGTGGCGGTAACTGAGGACTACATTGGGTAATGCTTCTGTTTGCCCGTAAAGTGGCCGTGGCAGCTGCTTTAAGTCGCTGAGGCGTTGCTCAAGAGGGCTTGGCATTGTCCGTTCACCGATATTCTTTGGCTGATTGCCGTTAGCCGGATTATTTCATATCCAGTAGAGTCGCACCATATTGGATTTACTGGTGTGATTATTATGTTTCGTTTACGCATATTGTTCGACAACTTTACCCTGATCTTAATTGCTGTGGTGTTGGCTGCGACCTTCATTCCTGCACATGGTGTAGGCGCTACGGTATTTAAGTGGCTGACGAGTTTTGCCATTGCGTTATTGTTCTTTTTCCATGGTGCTAAGCTGTCGCGGCAAGCTATTATTGCAGGGGTGATGCATTGGCGTTTACATATGCTGGTGTTTGCCTGCACCTTTATTTTATTTCCAATTTTGATGTTGTCTTTGCAGCCGGTATTGCGCCCTCTCTTAGGGGATGAGCTGTGGGTCGGTATGTTGTATTTGGCCGCTTTGCCCGGCACGGTGCAGTCAGCGATTGCGTTTACTTCGATTGCCCGCGGTAATATTCCGGCGGCGGTGTGTGCAGCTTCGGCATCGAGTTTGGTGGGTATTTTGGTCACGCCTTTATTGGTAAAAATGATGCTAGATGCTGATGCGGGTACTGCAGGAATGCTGGAGGCGGTGATTCGGATTAGTCTGCAGTTGTTGTTGCCTTTTTTACTGGGTCATTATATGCGTCGCTGGATTGGTAGTTGGGTGGATCGCAATAGCAGCTGGTTGAAGTATGTGGATCAAAGCTCGATTTTATTAGTGGTGTATACGGCCTTTAGTGCGGCAGTGATTGCTGGGTTATGGGCTGCAGTGCCGCCGTCGTCGTTGATTTTGTTGGCTGTGGTGTGTTCTGTGATTTTAGCTATTGTTCTGTTTGCTACGACTTGGCTGGCGCGAGGCTTTAAGTTTAATAAGGAAGATGAGATTACTATTGTCTTTTGTGGTTCGAAAAAGAGTATGGCGACGGGGATTCCGATGGCTTCGGTGTTGTTTGCCGGGGGTGCAGTGGGGCCAGCGATTTTGCCGCTGATGGTGTTTCACCAAATTCAGTTGATGGTCTGTGCGGTGATGGCGCAGCACTATGCGTCGCGCTGCGAAGAAGAGGGTGCTCAGTGCGCTGATTGAGCTGTGCAAAGTAAAGTTTCTAGAATGTTTTGTGCATGGCGTACCTTGTTCATATCGCTATTCCCTCAACGGGGCATCCTGCCCCGATTCGGGGCTACGCCATCCATGGCTGCGCTGGTCGCGACACGAACAAGGTACTCGTTGACCAGTGATATTGCTTGCCAGTATTGAGTACGACTCTTTTAGCCTAACGAAGTACGACA
>JAAYTE010000011.1 GCA_012518175.1 Gammaproteobacteria bacterium
ATTGTGCTGTACACAAAAAACCGCCTTAGGGCGGTTTTTTGTTGGCTGCGCTTTAGTGTTAAAGGCTGTTAAATTGTGGCTAAGCCTGTAAAAATAGCCACCTATAAATAATAACAATACGCCGTAAAGTTTTGCTTGATAGACCGCCAAGGCTTTCAAACTTACGTCCAATAGGATGCATAAATCAAAAACTTTAGCATGGCTTAACTTATAAGGAGTGCGGGTCATGAGCAGGAGTGAAGCCTTTGCAAAAACAGGGCGTACAGCGGTGCAACAAAACATCCAAGGCACGCTGGAGTTTCTGCAAAAATATCCACCTTTCAATCAGATGGATCTTGTCCATCTCAGTTTCTTAGTCGAAAACTGCCAGCTACGTTTTTACTCTGCAGGAGAGCAAATCATCAGCCCTGAAGACGGGCCAGTTGAGTTTTTCTACATTGTTAAGCAGGGTCTTATTGTCGGTGAGCGTCGTCAAGGCCAAGACAGCAGTAAAGAAACTACTTTTGAAATTACCACCGGTGAATGTTTTCCCATTGCCGCACTGTTAGGCGAGCGGGCGACGCGTACCTCCCATATTGCCGCGGAGGACACCTTTTGTTTGCTGCTAGATAAAGCTGCGTTTATTAAATTATTTTCCAAGTGCCATGCTTTTCGGGATTTCTCTGTGCGTGGCATCAGCAGTTTGCTCGAGCATGCTAATCAGCAAGTACAAAACCGTGCTGCGGAAACCTTAGGCTCGCAGTTTTCCTTGGAAACCACTCTGGCTGAGTTATCGATGCGTCAGCCGGTCACCTGCCAAGGGCATTTAGCATTAAATAAAGCTGTGCAACTGATGCATGAACAGCAAGTTGGCAGCTTGGTAATAGCCGATGAGATGCAGCGGCCGCAAGGGATTTTTACCCTGCGAGATTTACGTCGAGTGATCGCCGATGCCAATGCAGATTTACGCCAACCGATCAGCGAGGTGATGACGCTCAATCCGTTTCACTTGCCGCCTACAGCCTCAGCCTTTGATGCAGCACTGGCGATGACTGAGCGCCATATAGCCCATGTTTGTTTGGTCACGGATGGGCGTTTAGTTGGGGTTATTTCCGAGCGGGATTTATTTTCGCTGCAGCGTATTGATTTGGTGCATTTGGCCCGCGCAGTACGCAATGCCAGCTCCATTAAGAAACTCATTCAGTTGCGCGGTGAAATACGTTCATTGGTTGACCGTATGATTGCCCATGGCGCCAGCCCTGAGCAGGTTACCCGCTTAATTACCTTGCTCAATGATCACACTGTGTCACGGGTAATTGAGCTGTGTATCGAGCGCCTAGGGGATCCAGGGGTTGAGTTTACTTGGTTGGTATTTGGCAGCGAAGGACGTAAAGAGCAAACCCTGCACACTGACCAAGATAACGGTATTTTATTTGAAGCCAGTAGCCAAGAAGAGGCCAATGCTATTCGGCAAAAACTATTGCCGTTGGCGCGGGAAATTAACTTAGCCTTAGATGACTGCGGCTTTACTTTATGCCAAGGCAATATTATGGCAGGCAATGCTGAGCTGTGTTTATCGCGCTCAGAGTGGTCCCGACGTTTCAGTAAAATTATCCGTGAAGCCACGCCAGAAAACTTACTGTACTCAACGATATTTTTTGATTTGCGTGCCATTTGGGGGCCGGTCGAAGGCTGCCAGGCTTTGCGCAGTGAGTTGCTGTCGATGATTCGTGGCAATGATATGTTTCTGCGCATGCTGGCGCAAAGTGCCTTGCAGCATAAGCCCCCGCTGGGTGGTTTGTTCCGCAATTTTGCGCTGGATAAGAAAGGACTTGAAAAAGACACCTTGGACCTGAAAATCAAAGGCCTAACTCCGTTTGTGGATGGTGCACGGGTATTGGCTTTGGCCCATGGAATTGAAAGCAGTAACACCTTAGAGCGGATTCGTCAGCTGGTCAGTAAGGGCGTGATTGAGCGTTTAGATGGCGATGCTTATGCTGAGGCTTATCATTTTATTCAACTGATTCGTATGCAGCAGCATCAGCAGCAGGCACGCAGTGATTTGGCTTACAGTAACCGTATTTATCCAGATGAATTAAACCACTTGGATCGCCGAATTTTACGTGAGTCATTCCGCCAGGCTCAGCGTTTGCAGGCGAGTTTGACCTTTCGGTATCAGCTGTGAAGATTTTCAAATGGTTTCGTAAAGGGCCTGAATTAAGGGCGAAGGATGCACTGCGCTTAGGGGCTTTAGCGGCGCCGGTGGTGAGTGAGCTACCGCTACACAAGCAGCGTTTTGTTGTGGTTGATTTAGAAACCAGTGGCCTCAACACCCTTAAAGATAAGATCCTTTCCATTGGCGCGGTAACCATTGAGGACTCCGCCATTGCTTTAGGTCATCAGTTTAGCTGTACTTTGCGCCGGCAAAATTTGACAGTCAGTGAAAGTGTGCTTATTCACCAGATTCCACCCAGTGAGGTGGCTGCAGGTATACGCCCAGAAAAAGCGCTGCTGAGCTTTATGGAGTATGTGGGCAGCAGTCCGTTATTGGCTTTTCATGCCAGCTTTGATCAGCGTATGTTGGTACGGGAAATGGAGGATGCGTTTGCCTATCAGCTGCGTCACCCGTTTTACGATGTGGCAGAAATCGCGCCGCTGCTTTACCCTGAGCACAATATGCGCAATCCAAGTTTAGATGATTGGGTTGATTTTTTTGGCCTGCAGGTATTGCAGCGCCACAATGCTAGCGCTGACGCTATGGTTACTGCAGAGTTGATGCTGATTTTACTTAAGCGTGCTGAGCAGCAAGGGATTGAAGATTTAGCCACCCTAGATATCAGTTTGCAGAACTGGCGCCGACGCCAACAGAGTGGCCTTTAGCGCCAGAGCCGCTTGGGCAGTAGCGCTGCAAACCCCGAGTGGGCCTGCAGCGAGCTGTTTGCTTACTTAACACCTGCTAAGAAATCATCCATAAACTCATCAAAGCTGCATTGTGGTTGTTGCTCGATCTGTTCTTGCGCATGCAGTGACTGCTTCGCCAGCTCTTGGTAATGCGCCACTTTGCTACTCTCCAGAGCCGGCGTTTTTAACGCTTGCGCATGTTGTAGGCTCTGCTTCAAGGCAAACTGACTGAAACTGCATTGTTGTTCACGCATGCTGGCTAACACTTGCGCTGAAGGCGTGAGATCAGGGTTGTTAAGCTTCTCTACCTGCAGTTGCAAAGCTTCGCTGTGCTCAGTTGTGGCATAGCTGTTATCCAGCAATTGTGCACAGGCTTGCATTTGCTCCACCAGCTCCAGTCCCCATTCACGCATGGAAACCTGCTCCCCTAGACGGTCCAACTGTAAGTTGGGCTTACGGCCTTGGCTGACGACGCTTAAAAAGTTTGCAGTAGCCGCTGGGCACTCAGTGTCGCTCAGGAGTGGGCTGTCTTGCAGGGCACAGAACAACAAGAATGTATCGAGAAAACGCGCTTGCGGTAAATCAATACCGAGCGGTAAGAAAGGGTTGATATCGATACAGCG
>JAAYTE010000102.1 GCA_012518175.1 Gammaproteobacteria bacterium
ATAATACACTATCACTTACATGCATACAGATTGAACTCTAGTCTGTGCGCTCTACACTCAAGAAAACAACAAATTAGAGGTGCCTTATGAAAGCTGTCTTGTGTAAAGCCTTTGGACCAGCAGATACGTTGGTTGTAGAAGAAGTAAATAGCCCAGAAATTAAGAAAAATGAAGTACTGCTGGATGTGCATGCGGCAGGCATTAATTTTCCTGACACGTTAATTATTGAGGGTAAATATCAGTTCAAACCGCCGTTTCCATTTTCTCCGGGCGGTGAAGCTGCGGGTGTAATCAGCGCAGTGGGTGAGAAGGTCAGTCATTTGCAAGTGGGCCAGCGCGTTATGGCGTTAACTGGTTGGGGCAGCTGTGCGGAACAAGTTGCGGTGCCTGCTTATAATATTTTACCGATGCCTGAGGGGATGGATTTCCCGACCGCAGCGGCTTTTAGCATGACCTATGGCACAGCAATTCATGCGTTAAAGCAGCGCGGCGCCTTACAAGAAAGGGAAACCTTATTAGTGTTAGGTGCTTCCGGTGGCGTAGGTTTGGCTGCGATTGAGATTGGTAAAGCCATGGGCGCGCGGGTGATTGCTGCGGCCAGTAGCGCTGAGAAACTAGAAGTAGCACGTCAAGCTGGCGCTGATGAGCTGATCAATTATCACGATGAAGATGTGCGTGAGCGTTTAAAAACCTTAACCAAGGGACAGGGCGTGGATGTGATCATCGATCCAGTGGGCGGTGATTTATTTGAAACGGTGTTTCGCTCCATTGCTTGGAATGGCCGTATGCTGGTGATTGGTTTTGCTAGCGGTACTATCCCGTCGTTACCAGCGAACTTGCCACTGTTAAAAGGCGCTGCGGTAATTGGTGTGTTCTGGGGGGCTTTTGCTCAGCGCCAGCCGCAAGATAACGTGGCCAACTTCCAGCAACTCTTTGCTTGGTATACCCAAGGAAAACTCAAGCCGTTGGTCTCACAAACTTTCCCGCTGGAAGAAACTGCCGCAGCGATTAATACCCTAGGGGCGCGTAAAGCTGTGGGTAAGTTGGTGATTAAGGTGCGTTAAAACGCCATTGCGCTACCCGCACAGCGTTTATGCATGCCTATACCTGAGCCAAAGTCTTAAAGTATCAAGCTGTAAGACTTTGGCCAGAGACTTTCAGAACTAAATAATTGACTACTTCTTTAGCTGCAGTCATAAAGAACGCTGCTTTATCTGCGACTTTCATCGTATAGTAGCGGAAAATAATTATTAGTTTATAGGCTATAACAGCATGTTACATCGCATTGTGGTTGTGGGTGGTGGTGCCGGCGGACTGGAGCTGGCAACCCGACTTGGGCGTTCCTTAGGTAAACGCAAAAAAGCTAAAATAACTTTAGTGGATGCCAACCTAACTCATATCTGGAAACCGCTATTACATGAAGTGGCCACCGGCTCACTGAACAGTACGGATAATGAATTAAACTATTTAGCTCAAGCCAAGTGGAATCATTTTGAGTTCCAAATTGGCCGCTTTGCTGGGATCGATCGGCAAGCGAAAACCATTGAGCTCAGCGCAACGCTGGGTGAAAAAGGTCAAGAGCTGGTGCCAGCCCGCAGCTTGCCTTATGACACCCTAGTGGTTGCAGTGGGCAGCCTTACCAATGACTTTGGTACCCAGGGTGCAGCTGAACACTGTATTTTCCTGGATAGTCCGCAGCATGCATTAAACTTCCACCGGCGTTTATTAGGCGAGTATTTAACAGCCCATGCCCAAGGCGATATTGACCACTCGGTTAACATTGCCATTGTTGGTGCTGGTGCAACTGGGGTGGAGTTGGCTGCGGAGTTGCGCCGTGCCGCAGAAGAGTTATCTGCCTATGGCTTGGGGAATATCCAGCCAGAAAATATGAATATCAGCTTGATTGAAGCTGGACCGCGGGTCTTGCCGGCCTTATCTGAGAAGATTGCCGATGAGGTGCATCAGCAGTTATTAAAGCTGGGGGTGCAGGTTAAGTTGTCGGCAGCAGTGGAAGAAGTCACCGCTGATGGTATGAGCATCAAAGGCGGTGGTTTTATTCCAGCAACACTAAAAGTGTGGGCGGCGGGGGTGCGAGCACCGAATTTTTTAACTGAGCTCGATGGTTTAGAAACCAACCGCATTAATCAGTTAGTAGTGCACAGGACCTTACAAACTACGTTAGATGAAAATATTTTTGCCTTAGGCGACTGTGCGGCCTGTCCTCTTAGTGAAGGCAGCGATAAAAATGTCCCACCCAGGGCGCAATCAGCCCATCAGCAAGCCAGCTTTTTAAACAAAGCTTTAGCGCTAAAATTAAAGGGCAAAGCGCTGCCCAGTTACAGTTACCGTGATTACGGCTCTTTGGTCTCCCTCTCGCAATACAGTGCGGTGGGTAACATCATGGGTGGCTTTATGCGCACGGTAAACGTGGAAGGCTGGATGGCGCGCATGTTCTATATTTCTTTATATAGGATGCATCAGGTGGTGTTATACGGTGTATTTCGTACGGCACTGATTATGCTCAGCGACCGCATCGGCAAACGAACCCACCCGCGGATGAAATTGCATTAATTGCAAGGTGCGCTGGCTCCTCTAGTGAGTAATTGCTAGTGAGAGAGCCCGGCGCAAGCAGTACACTGTGGTTGAGCTAGAGAGGAGTTGCCTGTGTTAATTCGATCCATAGAAGAGCTAGACGCGGTACGTGCGCGTTGCAAAACCATGACTAGAAAGCGCGCGCTGACTTCCGGTGGCCTGACTTTAATACCCGTGCCCGGCGTGGATATCGCTGCGGATGTGGGCTTGTTATTAGAGCTGCTGCCGGCGATTAGTCGCGAATTTGGCTTAACCCAAGAGCAAATGCGGCACCTTGATCCGCAATTAAAAAGTTTTTTATATGGGGTGATTAAGACCACAGGTAGCCGTGTGGTTGGCCAGCTGGTGAGCAAACAGGTGGTGGTCTCTTTGCTGCAAAAAGTAGGTGTTCGTTTGACCGCGAAGCAAACTTTAAAGTTTATTCCTTTTGCTGGGCAGGCAGCAGCAGCGGCGTTAAGTGGCAGTGCCATGTTGCTGCTTGGTTATGCACATATTCAAGAGTGCTACAGCATTGCCCAACAAGGCCTTGAATATAAGGCCTTACCTGCCCCGACCAATGATTGATATCTATTAATGCTGGCAGATGCTCAGCTATTGTAGAGCTGAGCCCTGAGCACGTAAGCAGTGCTGTTGATTGATGTGCCGAACAGATGCTATAGCAGCAGTGTTTAAGCGCTGTGTTGTTTGCTTTGTATCAGCACCTGCTGCGCCAGTTGCATGCCCGTTTCTGAGAAAGTTTTGTGGATCACATCAACGCCAGCGGCACAGATGCTGTCGGCATCTTCTGGGTATAAACAGTGACTGACAATAAAACCTTTAAAGCCACTCTCACGCAGTTTCTTAGCTGCTAAGGTTTTAGCCTCTAAATCATTTGCCGCTAAAATTACATACCTTAAATGCGGTGCGCGCAGACGCTTCCAGAACACGGCGTCCTCAGCGTCGGCAAATAAGCTGTGAATATCTTCTGCAGCTTGTTGCTCAATTTTAATCGGGTCAGAGTCGATGCCGATGACCGAATGTCCTTGTTCCTGTAAGACTTGATACGCCGCCATGCCAGTACGGCCCATACCGACGATAAGGATTTCATCATCGATATACAGCGGTTGCTCATCAGGGTGGTAGCCCTTACGTTCACATAAAATCAGGTACTTATTGAGCTTGTCATATAGGTTGTGAGCAAAGCGGTTGAGTGGTGCGGAGATCACAAAGGAGAAAGCTACAGTGAGCGCCAGTGGAATAATCCACTCAGGAATAGCGACGCTGGCGACAATCAAACCAAACTCACTGTAGTTGGTTAGGCTTAAACTGGTCAAAAAAGCGCTGCGCGCTCTAAGTTTAAACAACACCATCAAAGCAAAAAACAAGATACCTTTGAGCGGTAAGGCAATGGCCAACACTAAGGCGAAAATAATTGCTTGCTGATCCGGTAAGCCGCCAATACCAATTTGTAAAAAGAAACCCACCAAGAAGATTTCTTTAATGCTCCACAACGCTTTGGAGAGCTCACTAGAGCGTGGGTGGTTAGCCAGTAATGCCCCAAAAGCTAAAGCACCCAGCTCAGAGCTTAAGCCAATCTGCTCAAAGCCATAGCCGCCAACTACCAGCGCTAGCAGTAGGCCCAGCAAGACCAGCAGTTCTTCGTGGCCGCTGTAATCGACCAAGCGATAAATCAATGGGCGCAGCAGGGGAATGCCAAAAACTATTAGCGCCCACATCGAGGGGGTTTGACCGCTGGCGATGCTCATCACACAGAGGGCAATTAAGTCTTGCACCACCAAAATACCAATGGCCACGCGACCATGGAATGCGCGTAATTCCCGCTTGCGTGCTTTCTACGGTGACATCGAGATAGTCCCCTGAGGCAGCAATCACAAAGCCAGCAGCCAGGTAACCAATCAAAGGCGGCAGGCCGATCAGCCGTACTCCGATGCCTAAACTAAAGGCAAAAACGATCCATACGGCTTCAATCACAGCAGTTACCTAAGTGGGAAATATTTTGCTGCGCAATTTAACAAAGAAAAGCGCACACCCGCAGACTAATTCGCTGTTGTATTACTCCAGAGCCGCTGTGCTGAGGGAGATTAAGTGATTAACTGTTAATCAGCTGCTGGGCTGCATGTCGACCGCTGCACCAAGCGCTTTGCAGATCGCCTTGGCCGCACCAATCACCGGCAACCACAAGGCCACGGGATAAGTCTGCCAAGGTGTTGAGCGGTTGTTCAAGGGCGCCTAATGCATAACGCCAACGATGGGCAAAAGCGCTATCAGCTTCCGGCGGTGCGGTATCGAAGAGCTCGGCAAAGCAGTTACTGAGGCGGTGAATCACCTGCGCAGGCTCATCCTCTAGATGCTCAGTACTCCAAGCCACACTGGCGCGCAGTAACCACGTTTGCATGGGCTGCTCAGCAGCGATTGCACTGGGCCGTACCTCGGCAATAATGCGCTGCTGCATAGGGCTTAAGGGTTGGCTTGCGGTGAGCGGTTCTTTAAAGCCTAAGGCCACCATCCAAGTGGGCTGCATTACTACACTGGCAGCACAGGCCGCTAAATCAGGCGCACAGTTGCTCAGCAGTGTGCTGGCTTGTGGTGCAGGGATAGCGACTATGAGTTGTGCAAAGGGGCCGTGCTGCTGCCCATGTTGATCAAGAAGTAACCAGCCTTGCTGAGTGTGACTGAGCTGGCGTATTTCACAGGAAAATAAAGTGTTGAGCTCGCCCAGCAAATTACGGGTGAGCGCGCTCATATAGGGAATACCGGTCCATTGCTGCTGGGTCTGCTTGAGCCAACCGGCGTGCTGCCAGTGATCGAGTTCCGCAAGAAACTCTGCTTGATCAGCGTGAAAAGCTTGTGCGCCTAAATTAACGCGCCCCATAGCGCTACGCTTGCTGGCTAAGCGCCCACCACTGCCGCGGCTTTTCTCAAACAGTTGCACGGTATACCCGGCGTTGTTAAGGCTGCGGGCAGCGGTAATGCCGGTCATTCCGGCACCGATAATAGCAACTTGAGAAG
>JAAYTE010000103.1 GCA_012518175.1 Gammaproteobacteria bacterium
AGTGCTAGGCTTTTATTGCATCAAACACTATAACTTAACGTAACAACTGCAAAATCTGCTCAGTGTGCTTTTGATCTTGGGTCGCCATAACCAGTTTGCCATCCGTCATTGGCTCGCTGATACCGGAGATCCCGATCATCTGTCCAGCGGCGCCGAACAAGAAGAAATGCCCCTGAGCTTTGCCAGTGATTTCAGCCAGCTTTTTACTGCCTTGTTCAGTCATGTCAAACACAAGAAAAGTTTCACCTTCCTGAGAAGTCACCGCAGTCACGCCCTCCATGTCGGCACGATTGAGCACTGGGTGGGGTAAAGCATAGAGTTTTTTATCTTCGCCTAAATCCACCACCAATAATTCTGGCCCAGCCTTTAGCTGTGCTAAATGCACAGTAATCATGGTGTCTTCAGCATGCTGTTCGGCACGTGTTGGTGCGCGCTCAGCAGACGCGGTCGTGTTTTCTTGAGCGTTAGCGCCCACAGCTGTTGGTTTAGTGCTCTGCCCCTGACAGCCCACTAAAAACATTAAGCCTAAAGCTACAGCAGATAACTTTAGTGATGTGCTATTCAACATAATCTCTCCTTGGGCGATCAAGCATAACCCGAACTGTCGCTTATGATTGACGAGCTATACTCGCTAATAGCAGAGTCTTGCACGGTTATCTCCACTCTTAGTTTAGGTCTAAAACAGCAAAATAGTTCATTGCCGCAGTCTCTCTAGGCTGACTTTATCTTTGTTCGGCGCTGGCAACAATGTTGTTTAGCGTTAAAATAACAGAACCCTTGGTAACCGCGGACTTTACAGTGCCAAACCCTCTGATTAAGCAACTCAACAGTGCCTTACAAAGCCGCGTTACTGATGCACAATTAATTGCCAGTGCGCTGCCAGATTTACCTCTGCAGTTGTGGCTGATTGACCCCAGCACCATGCAGCGTCCCTTTAGCCCAGCAGAAACTCAACGCCTGCTCGATGAACCGCCCTACTGGTGTTTTTGCTGGGCCAGTGGCTTGGCTTTAGCGCAGTGGATTTTGCACCACCCAGAGCAAGTAGCGGACAAACGGGTAATTGATGTAGGGGCAGGTAGCGGCATTGTCGCCTTAGCGGCAAAACTGGCCGGCGCTAAGACTGCTGTGGCCTGTGATCTTGACCCTATTGCGCTACAAGCCTGTCGTGCCAATGCTGCTTTGAATCGACTAGAACTGAGTTACAGCAATGACTTATTTAGCGAGTCTGCTGAATACGATGTGCTGTTTGCCGCAGATGTACTCTATGACGCGGCTAACTTACCTTTGCTCGAACGTTTTCCTGATTTCGCTCAGCACACTATTATTGCCGACTCTAGGCAGCGTAATTTTCAGCACCCGCTGTTTAGCAAAAGCCAAACTCTGTACGCAGAAACACTGCCTGACTTGGCTGAACCAGAAGAGTTTCGCCAAGTCAGCTTATATCAACAGCAATGACCATTGGACTGTCACGCGCGTCACAAGCAGCAGGCGCAAGAACACTGCTATTTATTCCTGCCTAACAAAGCTAAAACAAGTTAAAAAGTAAAGACCTTACGCTTAGGATCGCGCAGCAACTGCGCCATCTGTGCCGGCTGCGCAACGCTAACTCCCTCGCGCAAATCCTCTTCTTGATACTTGCTGTTCGGCAGGTACAGCGCACACACAGCCACGTAAGCGCCAGCTGCAATAATCTGCTGCAACACGCCTTCAGGCTTCATGCCTTTTGGTGCTAAAGCCTCAGCACTTTGATAACTCGCAACGGCTAACTCAGCGGCGCTATCACACAGCAAGATGCTCAATTGCACTCCTTGCTCCTGCATCGCACGGGACAGCACCACAGCCATACCCTGAGTTTGCAATGCGCCACTGGTAATAATAACCACCGCCTGCTCTGGTTCTACATCGGCCAGTTGCGCAACGTTTGGATCTGTTAATAACGATTCAGACATGATTTTACTCCTGACGAAACACCCTTGTGCTGTGAACAATAATAGTGCGCATTAATTGCGCTGTAATAACAGCCCTATTCAGCCAATAACTCAATCAACTCCTTGCCCAACAATCTACAGCCTCAGCCAAGACAGTCCTAGTTAATGAAAAACGGGCTTAAACAAGAAACTTTATAACTATATATCATGATATATTAAGTTCAGTAATATTTTTATCCGAACCTTAGTAAGCAGCCCACGAGGTGTTTGCCAGCATAGACTGCACGGCCCGACAGGCCCCAAGCTATGCTTAGGTAGCGCCGTTCTCTTGTCTAATACAAGCTAGAACGGCGCGCTAAGTAGGACAGTTTGATCGACCAATGGGTCAAGGGAGGCTCTATGGGGATGCAATTTACACCTCAAACACTGCGGCAAATGGTCACTGCGATCATGGTGCTGATGCTGACATCGATGTCAGTTATGGCAGTGGAGCGCACATCGCCTTCGACCGCCGATCACAGTCAATTTAAAGCTTTGCAAGGGCCTTTTCAGTCTGGCCCGGAAGTCACCGCAGCTTGCTTGAGCTGCCACACCGAGGCATCTAAGCAGCTGCAAAAAACCACCCACTGGACTCTAGAATACCCTCATCCAGAAACTGGGCAGATGCTTGGTAAACGCCATGTTATCAATAGCTTTTGTGGCGCTGTAGCTTCTAACGAGCCTTTCTGCACCAGCTGCCATACTGGTTATGGCTGGGATGATATGCGCCAGCCCGCTCCGACCAGTGAAACTGCAGTAGACTGTCTCATCTGTCATGACACCACCGGCGGCTATAAAAAATCGCCCACCGGTGCCGGCCACCCTATTTATGAGTATGTCGATCCAGTTGATAAATCCATCACCCGCAAAACCGACCTGTCGCATATTGCTAAGAGCATCGGTGCCACCAGCAGTCAAAACTGCGGCAGCTGCCACTTTTACGGTGGCGGTGGTGATGGTGTAAAACACGGCGACTTAGACTCATCTTTACTCACTGCACCGCGCAGCCTTGATGTGCATATGTCCAAAGACGGGGCCAATTTTGCCTGTGCCGATTGCCATACCACCTCGGCGCACAGCGTTACCGGCAGCCGTTACTTAACCAATGCCCGCGACACTATGGGGGTTGATGTACCCAGCCATACTGACAACACCCGCGCGTCTTGTGAGTCTTGTCATGGCTCTGCGCCGCACGCTAAATCCAAGTTAAATCAACACGTCGCGCAAGTGGCCTGTCAAACCTGCCATATTCCTGAATTTGCCCGTGGTGGCGTTGCCACTAAAACTTGGTGGGACTGGTCCACGGCTGGACAACTGGACAAGGATGGTAAGCCGCAAACTATCCGTGATGAAGATGGTAATTTGGCTTACTTGAGCACCAAAGGGACTTTCCGCCACGGTGAAAACGTTGTGCCTGAGTACCGTTGGTTTGATGGTGTTAGCCGCTATGTGTTGCGTGAAGAGCAGATCGATGCAACCCAAGCACCACTGGATCTAAACCAAATTAATGGCAGTCACGCCAACCCTGATTCGCGCATCTGGCCATTTAAAATAATGGCAGGTAAGCAGCCCTACGATACAGTGCACAAGCATTTGCTAGTCAACCATGTCTACAGTCCCGATGATGATACCGCGCTGTGGACTAACTTTGACTGGGCTAAATCACTACAGGCGGGTACTGATTATGCTGGGCAAGAGTACAGCGGTGAGTTCGATTTTGTTGAAACCCGCATGCATTGGCCAATTGCCCATATGGTCGCGCCAGCTGCAGATGCTTTGGCCTGTGGCTCCTGCCATGCCCGTGACGCCCGCTTAGCGGCCTTAACTGATTTCTATATGCCAGGCCGCGATCGCAATATTTGGCTGGACCGTACTGGTTGGGCGATTGTTCTCTTAACCCTGCTGGGTGTTTTGGCCCACGCTGTCGGTCGCATCATCGCTAGCCGTAGGAGAAAAAATTAATGAAACGGACTATGATTTTTAAACGCTTTGAACGTTTCTGGCACTGGAGCCAAGCAGCATTAATTTTCTTTTTAATGTTCACCGGCTTTGAAATTCACGGCAGTTACCATGTGCTGGGCTTTGGTAAAGCAGCGCAACTGCATGAGTATGCCGCTTACGCCTTGATGGGTTTATGGGTGCTAGCCATTTTCTGGCACCTCACCACCGGCGAATGGAAACAGTATATTCCCACCACCGATAAGCTCGGTGCGGTGGTGCATTACTACTTAGTTGGCACCTTTACCGGTGCTGAGCACCCCTATCGCGCGACCACCCAAGCCAAGCACAACCCGCTGCAACGCTTAGCTTACCTAGGCTTTAAGTTGATTATTTCTCCGGCAATTTGGATCTCCGGCTTGCTCTACCTGTTCTACAGTGACTGGGCAAACTTAGGTTGGCCAATTAATCTTGAAGAGGTGGCTTTAGTCCATACTGCTGCAGCTTTCGCCATGCTGATTTTTATTATTGCCCACGTATATATGACCACCCTCGGTAAAACCATCTTTAGCATGATCAAGCCGATGATCACCGGCTACGAAGATATGCCCGCTGAGAAAGCCGACAAAAACAAACCCTAGACCGGCCATTTATAAGCGGTAATAACCACTGCAAAATACCCTGGTCGGCCTGCAAAGGTCGACCTGCAAAAACTCTACCAGCCACACCTTGACCTTCACCTCGTGGTAAGCTTTATCCTGCAAGCTGTACTTAAATAGCGGTGGGTGATGATTATGGCGACCTTACAGACTCTACAAATTCCTATACGGGGCATGACCTGTGCTGGATGTGCCGGACGTGTTGA
>JAAYTE010000104.1 GCA_012518175.1 Gammaproteobacteria bacterium
CGCATTTATGGCCCATTTGTTAATGGCCATTGACACTTATACGCGTCCTGATTTTATGACGCCAGCTGAAGTCAGTGATGATAGCGAAGAAGTCGAAGAGCGGGAAAAACGTAAATACTTCCGTGCAGAAGTGCACTTGCTAGAAGGCGGGCAAGATTACGACATTATGGGTTGGTTACGTGATGAAGTGATTGAGGATGTGCTGGATCAATACGAGCAGCATATGCATTTCTTGCATGTGATTCGTTAAGTTCACAGCGCCATTCAGTCCTACAAAAAAGCCCCCTGTGTTGTAAGTGCAACACTGGGGGCTTTTTTATTTGTTGAGCTTGAGATTAGGACACCTCTGAATAACTACCTGCGTAGCTACCACTGGGTTAACAAGCTTACTCAAAATGTTCATTGACTCGTTATTTGTTGAACTTGAGGTTAACTTTTGGCAAGACGCTGTTTAACAGGCTTTAGGCTTGAAATAAAGAGCGGCACCGGTAGTCAGACCCTGCAAGTTAATGTCATCGCGGGCGACTTCTGCTTCGATGGGTTCTTTTTGCCCTGCAACTTTCAAGGTGACTCGAGTGATTGCCCCCAGTGGGCGAATATCACGTACCGTACCGACTTGATGGCCTTCGGCGGCAACCTGTGACAGCAGCACTTCATGGGGGCGGAATTGGATTTCTTGGTCAGTGACTTTTAGGATATTGGAGTCTCCTAAAAAGTGATAAACAAACTCACTGGCAGGGTTTTCATAAACCTCTGCCGGAGTACCGATCTGCTCAATCACTCCTTTGTTCATCACGACAATTCGGTCAGCCACTTCCATGGCTTCTTCTTGATCATGGGTGACAAAAACCGAGGTGAGGTTAATCTCTTCGTGTAAGTCTGCCAGCCAGCGGCGTAGCTCTTTGCGCACCTTGGCATCCAGCGCACCAAAAGGCTCATCCAGCAGTAAAATTTGCGGCTCCACAGCTAAAGCGCGGGCTAGGGCAATACGCTGGCGCTGACCACCGGATAACTGCTCAGGGTAACGGTCAGAGAGCCAGTCCAGTTGCACCATGCGCAAGAGCTCCTGCACTTTTTCAGCAATCACCGCTTCGCTGGGACGCTCACGGCGTGGTTTCATACGCAGACCAAAGGCCACGTTATCAAACACGGTCATATGACGAAATAGGGCGTAATGTTGAAACACAAAACCAACATTGCGGTTGCGCACATCGCGGCTAGAGACATCATCACCGTTAAATAAAATATTGCCTGTGTCCGGCGTTTCTAAACCGGCAATAATGCGCAGTAGGGTAGTTTTACCGCAGCCCGATGGCCCAAGTAGTGCTACCAGCTCGCCAGCTTGGATATCTAAATTAATATTGTTTAATGCAGTAAAGTTGCCGAACTGCTTGTTCACTTGGCGCACTTCAATACTCATGATTATTCGTCTCCGTTATTGTGCTGACGGTTGATACGCGATTCGCTCCACTGCTTCAGCAGTAACATGAGCAGCGCCAAAATTAATAGCAAACTGGCAACACTAAAGGCTGCAACATGGTTGTATTCGTTATAAAGGATCTCAACGTGCAAGGGCAGAGTGTTAGTAAAACCACGGATGTGACCAGACACCACCGACACCGCACCAAACTCACCCATGGCGCGGGCAGTACAGAGCACGACTCCGTACATAAGGCCCCACTTGATATTGGGCACAGTCACATGCCAAAACATCTGCCAGCCGCTGGCGCCGAGTAAACGCGCTGCTTCTTCTTCTTGGGTGCCTTGTTGCTGCATCAGGGGAATCAGCTCGCGGGCAACAAAAGGTACAGTGACAAACAACGTCGCTAAAATAATGCCCGGCACCGCAAAGATGATTTGAATATCATGCTCAATCAGCCATTGGCCAAAAAAACCCTGCGCCCCAAACAATAAAACATAAACCAAACCGGCAATAATCGGTGACACCGAAAAAGGTAAGTCAATCAAGGTGATTAAGACACTTTTGCCATAGAAATCATGCTTGCTGACACACCAAGCGGCAGCAACACCAAATACCAAGTTGAGAGGCACTGAGATGACCACGGCTAAGATCGTGAGCTTTAAAGCGGAAATAGCATCGGGTTCAAGAATGGCATTAAAGAAATAGCCAACGCCCATTTTGAGAGCTTCCGACAAGACAATGGCCAGTGGCAAAACCAAGAAAACAATAAACATCAGCCAAGCTGCAGCGAGTAAGCCTAAGCGTCCCCAGCTACGAGTAGTGGAGGAAGACTTGGGTAAAGTTGCGGTAAGTGAAGTAGTCATGGGTATTCCTTAGCCCTTAGCAACGTAGCGCTGGAGAAGGTTAATAAACAGTAGCAAGATAAAAGACACTATTAACATCATGACGCCAATGGCGGTGGCACCTAGGTAATCGTATTGGTCGAGCTTAACCATGATCAGCAAGGGCAGAATTTCAGTTTTACCGGGCATATTGCCCGCGATAAAAATCACTGAACCGTACTCACCGATACCGCGGGCAAAGGCCAAAGCAAAACCTGTAAGCCATGCAGGCAGTAACGCCGGCAGTAAAATATAGCGGAAAGTTTGCCAAGGACGGGCACCAAGGCAGGCGGCGGCTTCTTCCAGTTCACGAGGAATATCGGCCAGCACCGGCTGAATGGTACGCACGACAAAAGGCAAGGTGACAAAAACTAAGGCTAAGGTGATGCCAATTGGGGTGTAAGCGATGCTCATGCCTATATCTGCAGCAAATTGGCCGAGCCAGCCATTGGGTGCATATAATGCGGTTAAAGCAATCCCTGCAACAGCGGTGGGCAGTGCAAATGGTAAGTCAATCATGGCGTCAATGATTTTGCGTCCTGGGAAGCGGTAACGCACCAGCACCCAGGCAAATAGAGTGCCGATCACACCATTGAGCAATGCTGCAATAAAAGCCGTGCCAAAGCTCAGTTTGAAGGCTGCCAATACCCGTGGCGCACTGACAATGGTGTAAAACTCTGACCAAGTCAGCTGCGCTGCATAAACAAACATGCCGGCAAGCGGGATAAACACCAATAAGCTGAGGTACACCAAAGTGTAGCCGAGCGTCAGCCCGAATCCTGGTATGACTGGAGAGGTGCGTCGTAACATAGTGACTTGCCTTGTGGTTATTGAAAACAGCAGCATTGCTGGCTTGGTTAGATGAAAAGTACAGTGTTTGCTGAGTGCGCAATGTCTGCCAATACGCCGACCTGCTCTGGCGTGAAGGTGCTTATCATAAGGGCTATCACTTATTCTTTAAAATACTATTTGGCTCTTCACTTATGCTTTAAAAGAATTAGCGGAAAGCTGTTTGTTATTCCTTTTGGTTATAAATAAGCTTCTTTATATTCTTTTGTTGTCTTATGGCTCTGTAGCATAGTGGTCACCACTGACCCATCTACAGAGGTAATAAATATGAGTATTCAATTAGGCGACATCGCACCGGATTTTCAACAGGATTCAAGTGAAGGCTTGATTAATTTTCACCAATGGTTGGGTGATAGCTGGGGTGTTTTGTTTTCACACCCAGCCGACTTCACCCCAGTGTGCACCACGGAACTGGGCTTTACCGCCAAGTTAAAAGATGAGTTTGCTGCGCGTAATGTGAAAGCCATTGCGCTATCAGTTGACCCAGTGGCTTCACACCATGAGTGGATTAAAGACATTAATGAGACGCAGCACACCATCGTTAACTTTCCAATTTTGGCCGATGATGATCGCAAGGTGTCCGAGCTGTATAACCTGATCCACCCCAATGCAGACGATACTTTGACAGTGCGTTCGCTGTTTATTATTGATCCGAATAAAAAAGTGCGCCTGACCATTACCTATCCGGCCAGTACTGGACGTAACTTTCATGAGATTTTGCGAGTGATTGATTCACTGCAGTTGACCGATAACTATAAAGTCGCCACTCCTGCGAACTGGGTGGATGGTGAGGACGTGGTTATTGTGCCGTCGATTCAAGATCAGGCTGAGCTGCAAGAGCGTTTCCCGAAGGGGTATCGTGCGGTTAAACCATACCTGCGCTTAACGCCACAACCGAATCGTTAAGATAACAACCCCTAATGGCTGAGTGTGGTTTTGCCATTAGGGGCGCTGATAAGGGGAGTGCTGATGACTAACATTTCTGCTGTGCGTTATTTGATTGTGCCAGGCTGGTATGGTTCTGCTGCCGAGCATTGGCAGTCACACTGGCATCAGGTGCTGCCCAATTGCCATCGAGTTGAGCAGCGCGACTGGTTGCAGCCAGAGCGTCAGGCATGGGTTGCTGAACTAGAAGCGCAGATTGCTGCACAAACCAGTCCAGTCATACTCATTGCCCACAGTTTAGGTTGTGTGACTGTTGCCCACTGGGCTGCGCAAGCCCCAGCAGCGTTACTTGCGCGGGTGCGGGGTGCTTTATTGGTTGCCCCAGCAGATGTTGAGCGCAACGACTGTCCTGCTGCTTTATTGAATTTTGCGCCGCTGCCTGTGCAACGCTTGCCGTTTCCAAGCCTGTTAGTTGGCTCAAGCAATGACCACGCTGCCACGGCGCCGCGAGCGTTATTATTTGCCCAGTATTGGGGCAGCACTGCAGTGATTTTGCCGCAAGCTGGGCATATTAATGTGCAGTCAGGTCATCATCGCTGGGAGCAAGGCTTTCGTTGGTTGTATCAACTGCAAGAGCGCAGTGAGCGACACCATCAGTACAGTGCTTAGTGTTACGCTTTATTGAGCCTGTGGATCAAGCAGTGCTGGGTTTAAGCGGGGTAATTTGCGCGCGAGTTTTTTGAAATGGGCGATGCGCTCATAGCATAGCGTCAGCTCGCCGCTGTTGATGTTGTACCAACTGTCAGGGGCGCCACAACTGGTGACTCTTAAGGTTAAGTTGCGCGGCAAAGCAAAAAACTCACTGGCGCGCTCGGCCACTGCTTCCAGCTCGCCGCTGGCTTTTACTTTCTCCAGCAAGTCACCACCACCGTCCAAGTGATAGGGCGGTGGGTCATAAATGACGCGAATGTGGTGTTTGATAGGTTGCTCTGGGCTGCGCTTAAAGTGCTCACGAAACCATAAGGCGGCATACTTGGCTTGCTCATATTCATCTTGGCAATAAAAGGCGCGCTCTTCTGGCAAGCCAGTCATTTCAATAATCCACTCTAGGTTTTCTGGATCACTGCCGTAGGCCAAACAGGCAATATTATAGAAGCGCTGCTCATCGAGGGCGTGGCTGTCCCAAGCATGGATCATTTCATCGGGATCTTTTGTGTGCTGCCACTCTAAGCGCCAATAGTCAGCCACATCCAATAAGCGCATGGGGAAATCAGGGGTTTGCTGGCGGTCATAAATTAAAAACAAGCCAATAAAACCCAATTGATCTGCTGCATCTTCTTCGCGGCCAAGAACTGGCAGCTTAAGCTCATGAATAAGCAAGTGGCCCATCTCATGCAGCAAAGTGAACTCAGCATTGGTGGTAACAAAACGCAGTTGCTCAGCCGCGGCTTGCTCTTGCTTGTGCTCTGCTGTTTGTGTGTGCGCGTAAAGTGTCGCGCTGCTGGCGACGGATAAAAATAAGGCCCAGCGCAGGGCCCCGTTTAGTTTTGAGTGCAGGTACTGGGCGATAACGGCTAATCGACAGGTGGGCATGATTGATCCAGAGTTTCAAGGCTGAAAGGCAGCTCAGGCTGTGGCCATTGTAAGTCCATTTCCTCAAATTTTTGTGCGATTAGGCTACAAAACAGTAGATTGCGCAGTGGTTTGTTATTGGCCGGTACAATATGCCAAGGGTGGGATAGGGTACTGCTTTGTTTAAAGGCTTGATTCCAGTTTTTCTCAATAGCATGGAAATTTTGATGACCGGCTAAGTCAGCGGCAGAAATTTTCCAATGTTTTTCAGGGTTAATAAAACGTTGGCGCAGACGGTTTTTTTGTTCTGCTTTAGAAATGTGTAAATAAATTTTCAGCAGGTGAATGCCTTGTTCGGCTAAGTTTGCTTCAAACTCCAATAACTGCTGTAAACGCCCAGCGGCTTGGTTGTCATCAATATAACCATCGGCTAAATCACTGACCAAACCTTCATAAGGCGTGCGATTAAACACCGTGAGACCGCCTGCTGCTGGTAGGTGCTGACGGTAGCGGGCTAAAAAGTTTTCTTGGCGCTGACTGTCACTGGGCTTTTGAAAATCACTGACGCGTACGCCTTGTGGGTTGAGTCCGCGCAAACTGTTACGGATCACGCCGTCTTTACCGGAGCAATCCGGGCCTTGTAGCCACACCAAGAGCGCTGGGCCTTTATTTGCCCAGAGCAATTGTTGTTGACGATCTAAACCGTTACGCACTGCCTTTAAACGCTTCTCGTATTCGTGTTGAGTCATTCCAAAATCATAGTCTGGAGCAATGCTCAGTCCTGTGTCGCTGTTGTAGAGGCAGTGTTGCAGTAAAGTATCGGCGAGACGCATATTAGTCCTTGTTACGCTTAAGTTGGTCTTTAAGCTGTGTGGGCAGCTGACGAATAATCAACATATCTCGCGATTCATCATATTCGACCTTAGAGCCAAGCAGGTGTGAGTCAAAACTGATGGAGATGCCTTCGGCGCGACCAGTGAAGCGTCGAAAAGCATTTAAGGTGCGCTTATCGGCTGGAAACTCCGGCGATAAGCCATAATCTTTATTGCGGATATGGTTGTAAAACGCCTGTGGATTATCCTCATCTAAGACTTCCGATAAACCTTCAATACTGACCACCTCACCGCGCCGCGCTTGATTATTGGCATAGCTGGTGAGGCTGTCGGTCTTTTCCCGTGCTTGCTCTTCTGGCAGGTCTTCACTTTCTACAAAGTCACTGAAAGCTTTGAGTAGGGTGCGGGTTTCGCTAGGGCCGTCGACACCTTCTTGGCAGCCTAAAAAGTCACGGAAACCATCGATGACTTTCTTACCGTTTTTGCCTTTGAGAAAGGAAATATATTGCTTGGACTGAGCATTATTTTTCCATTCCGACAGATTGATCCGTGTGGCTAAGTGCAATTGGCTCAAATCAAGGTGGCGTGCAGCATCAATGTCTAAACCTGCGTTGACCACCATGCCTTCGCTATGTTGCAGCACGGCAATGGTCAGGTAGTCGGTCATACCTTGTTGGTAATGGGCAAATAACACATGCCCTGAGAGAGTGATATTGGCTTCTTCGACATGCTTTTTGAGGTGTTCTAGCGCTTGGCGGCTGAAGCTGACAAAGTCGCTTTGTTCTGCTAAGTAGCTGCTGAGCCAGTTTTGCAGAGGCCATTGGCTGCTGTCAGATTGAAACAAGCCCCAAGCTTTACTGGGTTTGGCGTTATAGCTGTCATTTAAATCAGCAAGCACATGTTGTACGGCGCTGGAGTTGGGCAGTACTTCTTCACGGAATTGCAAACTGGCTGGGCTGTCGTCAGGCTTTTTATCAATGAAGTGAACAATGCAGTGATGAATCGACATACTGTTTTTTAACCTTTACTTAAGAAGAATAAAGCCGCGCCTTGCTCGCAGCTAATGCTGGGCAAGGCGGGAAACACGGACGGGGTTAGGCTTGTGTGCGGGCTGCTTTTAAGCGCTCAAGACGTTGTAAAACATAGCGGACGTGCAAGTGCAGCTCATACAGTTCATTGGTGTAAGACAGCGGCACTTCAACTTTTGCCAGCTCGTCCTGCAAGTCAGTGAGACGCTTAATTTCCTCATCCACATGCTGCGGTAAGGTGTCGTTGGTGAGCTGACGATCCACGTCGCGCAGGTATTTGTACCAGCGGTAAATGCGGGCACGAATGCGCCAACGGTAGATCGGCCCTGCAACTTTAAACAGTGGGAATAACAACACTAAAAGCGGGATCACTAAAATAATATAGCGGTCGGCCAAGGAGGCGATTCTAAACGGAAGAAAACGCTGCAGCAGAGGTAGACCTTTGGTGTGGAAGTATTCAGCCTCGGTTAGGGTTGAAAACTCATGGGCTAAGTCTTGTGGCCAGGTATTGGGTGAATCAATTAATGTGCCGTGCTTCATGACCTCCTGTGCGGAGACTAATATCAGCGCAGTCAGTGCAGGGTGAAATGATTCATTGGCCACTAGCATCGCCACTGGGCCGATAGTGGTTGTGTCTTGTTGCGGCTGGTTGGTGGCTAGATTGAGTAACCCTTGGCCCACTTCCACTTCAGTAATATAAGGCAGGCGGGCACGGTAAGCAGCTGCTTGCTTAAAACTGGCGAGCTGCAGTTGTGGGTGACTTGCAGCTTGCTGAATTAAGGGGCTTTCTGCTTGCCCTAATAAAAATGCGGCATCCACTTCATCGTTCAATAAGGCTGTTAAAGCTTTTTTACCGCTGTAGGAGTGCCACGTACTGGGTAGCTCATGGCTATTGATTTGGTTGGCCTGCAGCATTGGGTCAACCATCATTCGCGTGCCACCACCCTCAGCACCGACTGCTGTACGCAGAGCAATCAGGTCGTTGAGTGTGTTGATTTCGATATCTGCGCGAGTAAACAGCCAAAGTGGCTCTTGATACACAGCGCCCAGATTAAACAGCTCTTTGCGTTGCTCATCGCTGAGTTCCAGTTCTTGACCACTTTGCATCAAGGCCAAACTGACACCGCTGTTTTTATCCAATAAGCGTTCGGTATTTTCCCGCGAACCGCTGCTATTAACGAGCTTTAAGGTAAAACCTTCTTTGGCCAGCTCATCGCGCAGTTTTTCTGCGAACTGAACATAGCCACCGTCGGGGCTGCCGGTGCTCATGGTGGCATACATCGGCGGTGGCGGTGCCACAAAGTAAAATAAAGCCGCCACTAATGCGGCCAATACCGGTACTAACCAGAGGTTAGCACGCAGCATGATGGATAAATCTTGTAAAATACGATTCATGGGCTGTCCTTATGGGTATCTGTGCTAACTAACTACCAGAGCTTTTCCGCCGTGGAATACCGAAACGTTGACGGCGTTCCCATAAGCATTTACGGCTGACGCCAAGCTTGCGCGCCAGCTCTGTTTCAGTCATTTGGTCTTGGTGCTCAAGGACGAAATGCTGGAAATAGTCCTCTAAAGAAAGCTTGCTGGGCGCTTCCTCAGATTCGAGTGCAGTTGCGGACTCAGCCGCAGCTTTTGCATCGGCAACCTTGGCGGCTTCTTGATCGCTTTTTTCTGCGGCTAAATCAATATCAATGCCCATTAGCTCGGTGGTGACTTGGTTGCCTTCACACAAAATAACCGCGCGCTCTAGGGCATTTTCTAACTCACGCACATTGCCCGGCCAGCTGTATTTTTGCAGTGCTAGTTTGGCTTGAGCGGTGAATTCCATGGGCTCTTTATCCATGCGTGAACGCTGACGTTCTAAGAGGATTTCCGCAATTTCTAAAACATCTGTTTCGCGATCGCGTAAGGCCGGTAAGTGCAGGGCAATGACATGCAAGCGGTAATATAAATCTTCGCGGAAGCCGCCTGTTTTTGCCAAACCTTTTAAATCACGGTGGGTGGCGGCAACTAAACGCACATCGACTTTATGGGATTGCACAGAGCCAACCCGACGGATCTCACCTTCTTGCAAAACGCGCAGCAAGCGGGCTTGCGCTTCCAGTGGTAACTCGCCGATTTCATCGAGAAAAAGAGTGCCGCCATCAGCTGCTTCAACTAAACCGGTGCGCGCAGTGACAGCGCCGGTAAAGGCGCCTTTTTCATGACCAAATAACTCTGACTCAATCAGGGTTTCTGGGATGGCTGCGCAGTTGACCGAGATCATGGGTGCTTTCGCACGCTTGGATAAATTATGCAGAGCGCGTGCTACCAGTTCTTTACCGGTGCCAGACTCGCCTTGAATTAAGACGTTCGAGTCGGTGGGCGCCACTTTGCGGATTTTACTGTACAGCGTTTGCATCACCGCACTGCTACCAATGATGCCTATATCTGTATTGTCTATGGGGGCGCTCGGGCTGCTTTCATCCAGGTCGGCGCTGGACTGCTTATGGTCTTGAATAATACGCGCCACGGTCTGCAGCATTTCATCATGGTCAAAGGGCTTGGCGATGTAATCAATCGCCCCCAAACGCATGGAGTCAACCGCAGAGCGCAGACTGGCGTAGCTGGTCATAATCAACACTGGCGTAGGTTCGGCCAGCTTGATCATTTCTGTACCAGGCGCGCCCGGTAAGCGCAGGTCGCTGATAATTAAATCAAATGTAGGAATCTCATATTGCTCTTGTGCTTCTTGCACGGAGCCCGCTTCGCTGACTTGGTAATGATTGCGTTCTAACAGGCGACGTAAAGCAGAGCGAATAATGGGTTCATCTTCAACAATCAAAATATGATGCATTTACACTCTCTCTAAACAATCTGAATACTGTGTAATGTTATGGCTAAGATTCATAACAGATCACTGACTAATGGGGTGGCGGTCGGCTGCTGGCGTGGCAAGGTGATTCGGAAGCATGTGCCGAGCTGTTGCTCAAGGTCACAGGGGCTCTCCACATGAATCTCGCCTTGGTGTTCTTCAATGATGGAGTACACCAGTGCAAGCCCAAGTCCGGTGCCTTGGCCAGGATCTTTGGTGGTGAAAAATGGCTCAAATAAATGCTCTAAGCTTGCAGTGCTGATGCCGCTGCCTTGATCCTCAATAGATAACTCTACATGAGAATTGCTTGCCGTTGTACGGATATAAATATGCCCATGCTCTGGGCTGGCATCGCGCGCATTGGACAGCAGGTTGATTAAAACCTG
Organism: Gammaproteobacteria bacterium; assembly: GCA_012518175.1. Classification (GTDB taxonomy): domain Bacteria; phylum Pseudomonadota; class Gammaproteobacteria; order Pseudomonadales; family Pseudomonadaceae; genus Denitrificimonas. The sequence continues at coordinate 10,712 of JAAYTE010000104.1, forward strand.
CGCCAGACGCTGTGAGTCGCCTAGGGTCCAGTGCTGGGTATCGCATAGATTATAGTAATGCACTGTCTTACTCAGTTTATTTAAGCTCAGTAGGTGAATGGCTTCACTGGTCACTTCAAAGAGGTTTACTGGCTCGTAATAATCATCCTGATTTTGCTGGCCAGCGTGGGAGAAGCTCATAAGTGATTGAACAATGCGTGAAACACGTTTGGTTTGTTCAACGATTTGATTACTGATTTCAATGATTTCTGCATCGTCATCACGTTCTTCACGAAGATTTTGCGCAAGACAGGCAATCCCAGTAATTGGGTTACCAATTTCGTGGGCAACGCCAGCAGCTAAACGACCAATGGATGCTAAGCGTTCGGAGTGCACCAGCTTATCTTCCAGTAAACGGGTTTGCGTGACATCTTCCAGCAGTAAAACCAAACCGCTGTTACCCGGGGCGAGGGGTTCATCAATGGCGGCTTTATGCAGGTTGAGCCAGCGCGGCTCATAGGCACCTTGTAGCGCATGCTTGTACAGGTGTGGGCTGCTGTCCTGGGCAAAGTTGGTGAGCAGCTCGCGCCAAGGCTCATCAATATCATCCAGTCGTGAGCCGATAACCCGTGATGCGGTAATGCCTGTAAGGTCTTCTAAGGCACGGTTCCACATCAGAATCTCTCGGTCTCGGGCTAAGGAGCACACGCCCATGGGTAAGTCTTGTAGGGTTTGGCGGTGATAGCGGCGTAAGGCATCCAACTCAGCCGCCAGTCCAGTTAAGCGTGACTGATAGTCTTCGAGGCGGCTTTCAATAAAGTGAATGTCTTCACTGATATAGCTTTGGCTATCTGTTTTATAAGGTAGAAAAGTGCTGACTAAGTCCTGGGCCACACTGGGGCCCATCAAGCCTGAAA
>JAAYTE010000105.1 GCA_012518175.1 Gammaproteobacteria bacterium
GAGCGCTGAGTCGTGTTTTTTGCTTATATTGCAAATAAAAACGTAAACGCTGGGTATTGCTCAGGTGGTATTTCGCAACTTTATCAAGGCAAGCTAAATCTTTAATGATGCGGTAACGCAGCATGGGGCCCCACCAAAAAGTACCTGCTGGGCAATCAATTAAATACACCTTGGCTTGCTCATCAACCAACAGATTGCGCCACTTTAAGTCATTATGGGTAAAGCGGTGCGCATGCATAATGCGCGTGGCATCGGCAATTTGCCGACTAACCTTGTGCAACCAAATAGGGTCTTGTAAAAGAGGACTGCGCTGATCGGCTAAATCAGCCAAATCACGGCTGTTGGGTATTTCGCGAGTAATCATTGCACCACGGACAAAAGCACCCGCCTTGCGTTCTAAACCTTGCGCAATCACTTGCGCAGTAGGAATCCCCCACTTGGCAAAGCGTTTAAGGTTCTGCCATTCGGCTTTAACTCGCGGGCGGGCAGCATAACGGCGCAAACCTTTGCCCGCACTGCGATAACGCTTTACATAATACGCAACACCGTGGCGCGTCACGCGAATCAGCTCTGAAATGGGGTCATAGGTGATGCGCTCACCCTGCAGCGCAAACACTTGCTCAAGGCTGCCAAAGTCGGCGTGTAGCGCTTGATAATCTGCAGCCAGTTGCCAACTCGACATTACAACGCATCTCCATAGCGTTCTTTACGCGCATACAGTTTAGCGGCCTTGCTCTCCAACCAAGCCAATAGCTCGGCCTCGTCGTGTAAAATATCCACTAACGGGCGCTGAAAGTACTCTCGTAAAAAGCGTAATTTATCGCGCTGGGTTAAACCAATATCGAGCGCAGAGAAATACAGCGCCGCTAAGTCTTTATTGCGCCAGCGCTTGGGTGTTTTGTCTCGAGTTTGTGCGCGGTGCAAGTCAATCACGGATAAACGAAAAGATTCTGCACTAATGGGTTGATCGGTATGCAGTAAAAAGTGGCAGATATAACAATCGCGGTGGTTGACCCCAGCACGGTGCATCGCCCCGACCATCTGCGCTACCCGAGCAATCAAGGCCCGCTTTAAAGCTGGCTCCGGCGGTTGGCTACGCCAGTTAAGGGAGTAGTCTTCCAAACTGATGGTCGGTGCCAACTCTTCAGTAATAATAAATGAGTGCTGCTGAGCTGGATTATTACCGCGCATGCCAAAACCAACCGCAGTCATGGTGGCGATTTTGTGCTGTTGCAGACGCTCAATAGCAAGCAGTTCTTGCTCAGCACCCAGCACCGGAGCTTTAGCCGTTAGCCAGTTCTTAAAAATCTCAGCCCAGCCAACCCCGCGGTGAATCTTCACAAAGTAGCCACGCCCAGCAACCTCGGTACGCAGCGTGCGCCGTGCTTCCAGTTCGCGGTACACCTCGCCTTGCAATTGTTCCACGGCGACAAACGCATCTTGTCCTGCCCACAGGCTGGCAAAGGGTTCGTCTAATTTAAGCTTCATGGTGACTCCGCTAAAATAATATCAGCTGCGTGCTGTGGCATTGAATACAGATTGGCTGTTTTGGCATAGTCCAGCGCATTAGCTGACCAGTCTGCACGCAACCC
>JAAYTE010000106.1 GCA_012518175.1 Gammaproteobacteria bacterium
AGGATATTTTATGCAATGCGCACCAACCTTAAAACTAAATCCCAACACCGGCTGGGTAAGCGGCGTACGACAACTGCCGTCAGAAAATCACAACTCACGACCCAATCCAGAAATATCTCTACTGGTAATCCACAACATAAGTTTGCCGCCAGGGCAGTTTGGCACAGGCATGGTAGAAGCCTTATTCACCAATCAACTGCCTATTGATGCCCACCCTTACTTTGCTGACCTGGATGGTTTGACTGTCTCAGCTCACTTTTTTATCGAACGTGACGGTGCCATAACTCAATTTGTAAGCTGCCAAGACCGCGCTTGGCATGCTGGGATCTCCACATTTAACGGCCGTGAAAACTGTAATGATTTTTCCTTAGGCATTGAGCTTGAAGGCGTAGATGACCTAGCTTATAGCGACGCACAATACCAAAGCCTTAACCAACTGGTTGCAGAGTTAACTCAGCACTATCCACTCATCACTGCAGAGCGAATCTGTGGTCACAGTGATATTGCCCCAGACCGCAAAACGGACCCTGGGCCTGCCTTTATTTGGCAACGCCTACAGGCTAAACAACATGGAGAAAAATCATGAGTTTTCTAGTATTAATACTCACCCTAGTAATTGAAAAGCTTTCCAATTGGCGACAAGCTCTGCAACAAGACCAATGGTGGTACGAGCAATTAAAGCGTTGCAACAAGCTTCTCCCACAACAACACACCTTGGCTTTAATCCTAGCGTTAAGTTTGCCGGTGGTTGCTTTAGCGTTGCTCCTCATCGCTCTCAAATCAGTTATGTACGGTCTACTACTGATTCCTGTGCACCTTCTCACCCTGCTTTATAGTTTAAGTCGTGGCGACCTGCGCGCCGCGCTAGGACCATTTAGAGATGCTTGGCGCAGACAAGATACCCATGCCGCCAGCTTAGCGGCCCAGCGCGACTTACTGATTCAATCCGAAGAGCCGGCTGGCCTATTACAAGCGGTACAAGGCAATTTACTCTGGCAGGGCTTCCAAGGCTTTTTCGTGGTTATTTTCTTTTACCTGATTGGCGGCCCCATTGCGGCACTCACCTACCGCCTACTGGTACTCACTGCTGAGCAATCACAATGGCCGCAAGCAGCAGGTATTGCCACACGTTTTTTACACGTTTTAGATTGGCTACCTGCACGTCTACTGAGTATCAGCTTTGCCTTAATTGGTAATTTCAACACAGTTAATCAGGTGCTAATGCATGACTTACTGTGCATTAACGAGCCCGCTAACAACCTACTAAGTAAAACGGGTCGCGCAGCCGTTGAAGCGCCAAGTGAAGCCTTAGGCGAGAATGGCACACGTACTTTAGATGATATTTGGCTGCTTTTAGTCCGCTCAGCTGTACTTTGGTATGCAAGCATTGCCGTTTGGACTATTTTTTATTAAGCCATTTACTGGCTTTATAAGGCTTTTAGATCGGTTTAAACCCTGTGGAGAACCTGGCTTAGACCCATGGCCATAAGCTGTGGGTAACTCTGTTGACAAGCAGACTGTGGATAACTAGACAACTTATACACAGCTTATTTGCCCTCAGCACACACCTACAGCACCTGTTTAACACAGACTACAAAAACTCGTAAGCTATTGATAAACAATGCTTTTAAATGTTTATCCACAGAAATTAAGCTCAGTAGTAATAACAGCATTAACAAGCTTTATATATTCATTCTTAATTTAATCTATCTCTCATAACAGGGTAAAAACTCGACCTAGAAAAAAGCTTGTTAACAGAAAAGAAGAAACAAATGCGGTAGATAATTGACCTAAGGCCCAGCTTTCACTAGAATTGCGGGTCTATTTAACGGGGACCACTTCGGGCCCCCTTTTGCCCAAAGAAGTCACCAGGTAGCGAATCATGAAACGTACATTCCAACCCAGCACTCTAAAACGCGCTCGTAACCACGGTTTCCGTGCTCGCATGGCAACCAAAGGCGGTCGCGCTGTAATTCAGCGTCGTCGTGCTAAAGGCCGTAAGCGTTTGAGCGCATAATCCAATCGAGCACAGCATGGATCTAGGCTTTGGCCGAGAAAAGCGGCTGCTGACACCTCAGCAATTTAAAGCTGTCTTTGATTCAGCAACACATAAAGTTTCAAGCAAACATGTCTTGTTACTAGCTCGTGATAACCAACTCGAACATCCACGTCTCGGGTTGGTTATTGGTAAAAAAAGCGTAAAACTAGCTGTTGAACGCAATCGAATAAAACGTCAAATACGTGAGTCTTTTCGTCATAATCAAAGTGTTTTGACGGGCGTTGACTGCGTAATTGTAGCCCGCAGGGGTATTGCTGACTTGTCTAATATTGAGCTTCGACAACAGTTCGATAAAATGTGGAAACGCTTGGCCCGCCAACGTTTAGCAGCAGATCAAGCAAATTCAACAGGGCAAACCAATGCGTAAGCTGGTTATTTTGCCAATTAAGTTTTATCGCTATGCAATCAGTCCAATGATGGCTAGTCATTGTCGTTTTTATCCAAGCTGTTCGGCCTACGCCATTGAAGCGATTGAACAACATGGAGCACTACGCGGTGGCTGGTTAGCAACTCGACGACTAGGACGTTGTCATCCTTGGAATGCGGGCGGTTTTGATCCCGTACCAACTCCCTCCTGTTCATCTTCTACGGCCGAGTAACTATGGATATCCAACGTACGATCCTGCTCGTAGCCTTAGCTGTTGTGTCTTATATGATGGTTCTTCAGTGGAACCAAGACTACGGCCAGGCACCAGTAACAGCTGCGACCACGCAATCAAGTTCAGCCAGTCAAACATCTTCAAATCAAGTAACTGCAACTAAAAAAGCAGCGAGTAACAATGAAGATTTACCTGTTGCTGTCAATGAGATTACCCAAGACCCTACGTTAACTAACACTGCGGTCAGCGACGATCTAATTTACGTACAAACTGATGTACTGCAATTAGCCATAGACCCTAAAGGCGGCGATATCGTTGAGTTAAAACTCAGCCAGTATCCACGCAATGCATCCAATCCAGACATCCCATTACAGTTATTTGAAAACAGTACTGAGCGTGTTTATGTTGCGCAAAGTGGTTTGGTAGGTGCTGATGGTCCTGATGCCAGCGCCAAAGGACGTCCGCTGTACAGCGTTACTCAGCAAAATTTCAGCCTTGAAGACGGCCATGATCAATTAAATGTTGATCTGTCTTTTCAAGATAATGGTGTGAATTACACCAAACGCTTTACTCTGCACCGCGGTTTAAACCTAGAGTGCTCGCCACGTGAAATCAGTCAACGTAAAGTTGAGTGCATTAACGACGAAGCCTACCAAGTTAACTTAACTTACCTTGTGGATAACCAGAGTGATCAAGAGTGGCAAGGTAATTTATTTGCCCAGTTAAAGCGTGATGGTCAAGGCGATCCGTCATCAACTACAGCAACCGGCACCGCAACTTATTTGGGTGCAGCGGTGTGGACTCCTGACGAGCCTTATAAAAAGTTATCCATGAGCAATATGGATGACAAAAAGTTTAATGAGACTGTTCGAGGTGGCTGGGTAGCTTGGCTACAACACTATTTTGTGACTGCCTGGGTAGCTGATTTTGAGCAAACCAATCAAATAAGCACCCGTAAAGACTCCAAAGGTAACTATATTGTTGGTTATACAGCGCCAGCTCTGAGCGTAGCACCAGGGCAACATGCGCAAGCAACAGCAACTTTATATGCCGGTCCGAAAATTCAGAGCCACCTAAAAGCTCTATCACCAGGTTTAGAGTTAACTGTGGATTACGGTTTCCTCTGGTTTATTGCTCAGCCTATTTTCTGGTTACTGAGTCTTATCCACAGCGTGTTAGGTAACTGGGGTTGGTCGATTGTTGCTTTAACAGTATTGATTAAGCTGGCATTCTTCCCACTATCAGCCGCCAGTTATAGATCTATGGCGCGGATGCGTGCCGTTGCTCCACAAATGGCCGCGCTAAAAGAACAGTATGCTGATGATCGCCAAAAGCTTTCACAAGGCATGATGGAGCTGTATAAAAAAGAGAAGATTAACCCACTTGGTGGCTGCTTACCGATTTTGGTACAGATGCCAGTGTTCTTATCTTTATACTGGGTACTGCTAGAAAGCGTAGAGATGCGCCAAGCACCTTGGATACTGTGGATAACTGACTTATCCAGCAAAGACCCATACTTTATCCTGCCAATTATCATGGGCTTAAGTATGTTTGTGCAGCAGCAACTCAACCCGACTCCACCAGACCCAATGCAAGCTAAAGTTATGAAGCTGTTGCCGATTATCTTTACCTTCTTCTTCCTCTGGTTCCCTGCAGGTTTAGTACTGTACTGGGTGGTTAACAACCTCCTGTCCATTGCGCAACAGTGGTACATTACCCGCAAGATTGAAAAATCGATGGGTGCTGCTAAATCCAGTTAGTCGAAACCAACAAGTTAACAACGCCCCTTCTTAGGGGCGTTGTGCTTTCTGATTAGAGTTGAGGGAAATATTATGCCTATGTCGCGCGACACCATTGCCGCTATTGCTACTGCACAAGGTCG
>JAAYTE010000107.1 GCA_012518175.1 Gammaproteobacteria bacterium
CGTTTTTTTGATGCTAGAACAGCTAAATATTAATGCATTAAATGCATCACATCATGCCGCCCATTCCACCCATGCCGCCCATATCAGGCATTGCTGGGGCGCTGTCATCTTTGATTTCAGCGATCATAGCTTCAGTGGTGACCATCAAGCCTGCGATTGACGCTGCCGCTTGTAGCGCTGAACGGGTTACTTTTGCTGGGTCCAAAATACCCATAGCAATCATATCGCCGTACTCGCCAGTGGCTGCGTTGTAACCGTAGTTACCTTCACCTTGCTTAACTTTATCAACTACCACGCTTGGCTCATCGCCCGCGTTAGCAACGATCTGACGCAGTGGTGCTTCAACCGCACGACGCAGCAGAGCAATACCAACGTTCTGATCTTCGTTGTCGCCTTTGAGCTCAGAGATCGCCTGCAGTGCGCGCACTAGTGCAACACCACCGCCAGGTACCACGCCTTCTTCAACAGCAGCACGGGTTGCGTGCAGCGCGTCTTCAACGCGGGCTTTCTTCTCTTTCATTTCAACTTCAGTGGCAGCACCCACTTTGATCACCGCAACACCGCCAGCTAATTTAGCCAAACGCTCTTGCAGCTTCTCTTTGTCGTAATCTGAAGTGGTTTCTTCGATTTGCTTACGGATCTGTAAGACACGCGCTTCGATATCAACCTGCTGACCAGCACCATCAATAATAGTGGTGTTGTCTTTGCTCAGGACAACGCGTTTCGCGTCACCGAGGTGCTCTAAAGTAGTGGTATCAAGGCTCAGACCCACTTCTTCAGAAATAACCGTACCGCCAGTCAAGATGCCGATATCTTGCAGCATTGCTTTACGACGATCGCCAAAGCCTGGTGCTTTAACTGCAGCCACTTTAACGATACCGCGCATGTTGTTGACAACCAGAGTTGCCAAGGCTTCGCCTTCAACATCTTCAGCAATAATCAACAATGGACGACCGGACTTCGCTACAGCTTCCAGAACTGGCAACAACTCACGGATGTTAGAGATTTTCTTATCCACTAACAGCAGCAATGGGTTTTCCAGCTCAGCTACCATGGTGTCTGGCTTGTTGATGAAATACGGTGACAGGTAACCACGATCAAACTGCATGCCTTCAACCACAGACAGTTCGTTATCTAGACCTGAACCTTCTTCAACAGTAATAACGCCTTCCTTACCGACTTTTTCCATTGCCTTAGCAATGATTTCACCGATAGAAGCGTCAGCGTTGGCGGAAATAGTACCCACCTGAGCGATAGCTTTGTTGTCAGAGCATGGCTTAGCCAGTTGCTTGATCTGCTCAACAATTGCGATGGTCGCCTTATCAATACCGCGCTTAAGATCCATTGGATTCATGCCCGCAGCAACTGCTTTCAAGCCTTCGTTGACGATAGCTTGTGCTAGAACAGTAGCAGTGGTGGTACCGTCACCGGCTTCGTCGTTGGCTTTTGAAGCAACGTCTTTCACCAGCTGTGCGCCCATGTTTTCAAAGCGGTCTTGCAACTCAATTTCTTTAGCAACTGATACACCATCTTTAGTGATGGATGGTGCACCGTAGCTTCTTTCTAAAACGACGTGACGACCTTTTGGTCCTAAAGTCGCTTTTACTGCGTCAGCTAAAACGTTGACGCCAGCGAGCATTTTTTTACGGCCTGAATCGCCGAATTTTACTTCTTTAGCAGCCATGTAATCTTTTCCTCAATTTGTACGCAAGGGGATAAATTAAGCTTCAACAACCGCGAGAATTTCGCTTTCGCTCATTACCAGCAATTCTTCACCATCAACTTTAATAGCGTTGCTGCCGGAATAAGGGCCAAAGACTACTTTGTCACCCACTTTTACAGCGAGTGCACGTACATCACCATTGTCTAAAACGCGACCAGTACCTACGGCAACAATTTCGCCTTGGTTTGGTTTTTCAGCCGCTGAGCCTGGTAGCACAATGCCGCCAGCGGTTTTGGTTTCTTCTTCGCTGCGGCGGATTACCACACGGTCATGCAGAGGACGAAGCTTCATTGTCGATCTCTCCCAACGGGTTAGTTACATCAACCGATGACACTCATCGGTACGTTTATTAAGTCCGGCAAGCCGGGGCGCACTGTGCGAAACACAGCACGCAGAGTGATCTGCACAAGGCAGAATCTTTTGGTGTCTTATATATGTGGGCAGGTACAAAGATTTCAAGGGCTGAGCCTGAAAATTTCTCAATAAATACCTAAAGATAAGGTTTTAAGGGTCTTCACGCTCAAATTCACCTTCAATAATTTGCGCTTGGCGTGGCTGTGATCTCTCACCCTGCTCAGAATGCGTGCGGCTTTGCCCATAATATTGCTGGGACTGGTACTGCCGAGCTTGGGCTGCGCTTTGCGTCATATGCAAGGCAATGCGCTTAATCATAATGCTGCGGGTGATTGGCAACATCAGCAGCAAGCCTATGGCGTCACTGATAAAACCGGGCAGTATTAATAAGCCACCGGCAATGACTAACAAAAAGCCATTGAGCATTTCCGTATTCGGCACTTCCCCTGCCGCCATACGCTGACGAACTTTTAGCGCAGTGGTAAACCCCGCAATGCGAATACAGAAGATCCCCAACACGCCACTGGCTAACACCAACAGCAATGTGGCCGACGCGCCAATACTGGCACCGACCCGAATCAAAACAAATAACTCAAGCAGCGGGAAAACTAAAAACAATAAGAAAAAAATTCGCATCAAGCCCACCTTAACCATCTAGATACTTAATTAATGCGCCCCAGCCGAGAAAATCTCAAGGGCTGCACGCTTTAGATCATGTAACAAAATACCTCACAGTTTTTCTAAGCTGCCTGCGTTTTGCCGATCCACCGCTGTTTTGCGCCTATCGTTACGCCACTGCCAAAGAATAAAGAAGATGGTCGGCACACCCAGTAGAGCGGTAATCAAAAAGAAATTCTCATAACCATACTTGTCCACTAACACTCCTGAATAGCCTCCAATTAGGCGTGGCAACAGCAACATAATGGAACTCAATAAGGCATATTGGGTAGCAGAAAACTGCAGATTAGTGAGGCTGGATAAATAAGCCACGAAAGCTGCGGTAGCCATCCCTGCACTGAAGTTATCACAAGAAATGGTCACAATGAGCATGTTTAAATCCGCCCCCATACCGGCGAGCAAGACAAACATCAGGTTAGTTGCTGCCGACGCGATACCGCCAATCAAGAGTATCGGCATGATACCAAAGCGCACAATTAACAAACCACCAATGCCGGCACCCAGCAACGTCATAATCAAACCAAAGACTTTACTGACCCCAGCAATTTGATCTTTACTGAAACCCTGATCGATATAAAACACATTGGCCATCACCCCCATCACCGTATCCGACATGCGATAAGTTGCCACCAACCCTAGTAACAATAGCGCCTGCCAGCGGTAGCGCACGACAAAGTCACTGACTGGGGTGAGCACCGGCGCCAACCCTTTACGACCAATCGAGGATAAGCAAAAGATGGTTAAAATGGTGTACAGCAAAGCGCGTAAAAAAGCGCGGTCGCTAAACAGCAAATCATCTAAACCCGCACGGCCAGACACTAAAGATTCGAAATCAGTTTGATAGTACTGCGTCATCATGGCCGGTACAGAGACCAATAAAACCATCAACACCAAGACAGAAATCAATTGATGGCTGAGCTTGTAACGGTTGATAATTTGCGCAGAGGCTGCGGGCAATTTAGGTTCTTTCATCCACAGCGTGGTGAGCAAGCCCGGCAGCATTAATAATGCAAATAACAAATAGGTACTGGCCCACGCAGCATGCCGATACTGCACACCCGTGGAACCAAACCACTCGGCAAAATACAGTGCACCAGCCGTAGCCAATAGCGCAGCCACACGGTAACCCGCCATATAACTGGCCGCCAATGCCGCTTGGCGACTGTTATCGAGAATTTCTAAGCGGTAAGCATCCACAGCAATATCTTGCGTGGCCGAAGCAAACGCCACCAATACAGCTAAAGCAATTAAGACGGCCAAATGACTTTGCGGATTGCTCAAGGCCATACCCGCAAGACCTGTGGCAATCAGTAACTGTGAAAAGACCAACCACGAACGACGGCGGCCTAAGCGGCCTAAAATAGGTAGGCGCCATTGGTCGAGTAAGGGGGACCACACCCATTTAAAGGCATAAGCCAGGCCAATCAAACTAGCATAACCGATGGTTTCACGGGCAACACCGGCTTCACGCAGCCAAACAGACAGTGTCGAAAAGACCAGCATGTACGGCAAGCCTGCAGCAAAGCCCAATAACAATAAGGCTAAGACAGCGGGACTCGAGTAGGTCTTGAGGGCGGTCCGCCAACTATTTTGGGGCATGGTCTACTGCTTTCATTGGCAAATCACGTACTCTACTCGCTGACAGCATTGGGCTGCCACTGATAATCGGCTAATTTTACACGATCTTGTGCAACGAAGATCCCTTCTAGACGTAAACGCTGACGCTGTTCATCACCAGCACGGCTGTTTTGCGGCAAACTTAAACGCCCGCCCGCGGCGACAACACGGTGCCAAGGTAATTGGGTATCATCTGGCAGTTGGCTTAACACTCGCCCTACCCAGCGCGCCAATCCTGGATAACCGGCCATTTTAGCCAACTGCCCATAGGTGACCAAGCGTCCTGGTGGTACTTTGGACAGCAACATATACAAGACGATCCGCATTTGCTGTTTATTTTCGCTCTCCATCGCGGAACCCTAATTTTTACTGTGTGTCTGTTGTAGCAAGTGTATTAAACTATGCACTGTACAACATTTCTTGCTTTCACTTCTTTCGAGTTGGTCAATAATGCGTTTTTTCAATCTGTTTGTAGTTGCGCTAAGTCTATTTTTTTCTCTATCAGCACAGGCAGATACGGTATGGCTGAAAAACGGCGATCGCTTAACGGGGACTATTTTGGTGTTAGACGGTGGTCAACTGCTGTTAAAAACTGATTATGCTGGCACTATAAACTTAGATATCAAGAAGATAGCTACTTTGGAGTCGGAGCAACACTTATTAGTTAAGCTAGATAATTTTACGACCCAGACCAGCAAAGCTTTGCGGCCGGCACCTGATGGCAATGTGCGCTTGCAAAACGGAGGTCCGGAACAAACCATCGCCCTTGCTGATATTCAGCAGCTGATGGTGCCGCGGCCAATTATCGAGGACTTGCGCTGGAAGGGTAATATCAGTTTCTCAGCAGATTATAAGCGACGTGAAAATAACTCTGATGATTATGGCTTAGATGTAAGTACTGAGCTACGTCATGGCCTCTGGCGTCATTCGGTTGATACTGAATACGATTATGAAACGAAGAATAGTGCTAAGAAAACTGAGCGTTTTGAAGCCAGCTATGCCTTAGACCGTTTTATTACTGAGCGCTGGTTCTGGAAAAACAAGGCCAAATACACTCATGATCATTTGGAGGAGTTACGTCGGCAATATGTCTATGGTACTGGCCCTGGTTTCCAGTTCTGGGATAACGAGCTTGGTGGTTTGGCGGTCTCTGCGTTGTTAAATCATAATAAGTTTAAGTTTGACACTGGCGAGCAGCAGAGTTTTAACGCCAGTACTGTGTCGTGGAATTATAATCGTTACCTCAGTGGTAAATCCTTTGAGCTGTACACTAAGGGCGAGTTCGGCGCGCCGTTTATCGGTGATATTGATTATGTTTTTGATGGTGAAGCTGGTATGCGTTACAAGCTCAACAGTTGGGCGGCTGTCACGTTAAGAGCTGAGTGGGATAAGGTTTCCAGTAAGTACGGCGACCTGAATGATCGACGCTATGTGATTGGCGTTGGAGTGGGTTGGTAACTTTATTAAGCCCATAGCTATTATGTTTACCCTGTTTCGCTGGCGCCCGACCGCGACTGCAACAACCCAAACCATATAAATGATTAACGAGTACTTCGGGGTGGAGTGGTGAGCGTAGCCAAGGATGGCGCAGCGCCGGAGTTGAACCCTGGACGGGTTCATCGACGGATTAACCCC
>JAAYTE010000108.1 GCA_012518175.1 Gammaproteobacteria bacterium
ATCACTGGCAAGTGCTCAGTTTCTGCACCCACTAGCGTTCCACCCTGAATTGCAGCAATCACGGCACGGGTAGTAGGGATATTAAAGCGCTCACCTACACCGTAGCCACCACCGGTCCAACCGGTGTTCACCAAGTACACTTTTGAATCAAAAGCTTGGATACGCTTGATCAGCAGATCAGCATACTCGCCCGCTGGACGGGGGAAGAAAGGAGCACCAAAGCATGTGGAGAAAGTTGATTTAATCCCGGCCTCAGAACCCATTTCAGTTGAACCAACCAGCGCGGTATAACCCGACAAGAAGTGATACGCCGCTTGCTCGTTATTCAAGATGGACACCGGTGGCAATACGCCAGTCAGATCACAGGTCAAGAAGATCACCGCATTGGGCTCACCAGCACGGTTGGCTAGCACACGCTTTTCAACGTTTTCGAGTGGGTAAGCGGCGCGGCTGTTTTGCGTTAAGCTGTCATCGGTGTAATCCGGTACACGCTGCTCATCGAGCACCACGTTTTCCAATACTGCACCAAACTTAATAGCTTTCCAGATCACTGGCTCATTTTTCTCAGACAAGTCGATGCATTTTGCATAGCAACCGCCTTCGATATTGAACACAGTGCCCACACCCCAACCGTGCTCGTCATCACCAATCAGGTAACGGCTTTCATCAGCTGACAACGTGGTTTTACCGGTACCGGACAAACCAAAGAACAAGGTGGTATCGCCATCTTCACCAACGTTAGCCGCACAGTGCATTGGCAGCACATCATGTTCAGGCAATAAGTAGTTTTGTACCGAGAACATGGATTTTTTCATTTCGCCAGCGTACTGCATACCTGCCAGTAACACTTTTTTCTCGGCGAAGTTAATCATTACACAACCATCAGAGTTGGTGCCGTCACGCTCTGGCACACACTCAAAAAACGGTGCGTTAATGATTTGCCACTGTTCTTTATTGGATGGGTTAAAAACTTCTGGGGTAATAAACAAGCAACGACCAAACAGGTTATGCCAAGCTGTTGTGGTGGTCATTTTTACCGCCAAGTAGTGCGTTGGGTCTGAACCCACGTGCACGTGTGATACAAAGCTTTCACGCTCTGCCACATAGGCTTCAACACGCGTCCACAGCGCATCAAATACACTTGGAGCAATCGGTCGGTTGATTGGCCCCCAAGCAATTTGAGCTTCAGTGCTGGGCTCTTGCACAATAAATCGGTCTGCTGGAGAGCGGCCTGTGCGGTGGCCAGTTTCTACAACTAATGAACCATTAACAGCCAATTTGCCTTCGCCGCGGCGAACAGCTTCTTCAATCAATTGAGCGGCACTAATATCGGTATACACAGCGGTTTTTGCTTGCGTCATGAGATCCCCAACGGCCCGAGCCGAGTCCTCCAGAAATTTTGTAGCGCTTAAGTTAGCGCACTACAATGTAAAAAGTGCCCGCGATTATGCCAGACTTATGCAATTAATGCACTGTGCTCGAGGCATCAGGCGCGTCCTGCTCAGCAAACATTTGCGTGACATCATCATTATTAAACAAATAGCGTTCGTTACAGAACTGACAATCAATCTCAATAGTGCCTGCTTTCTCTGCCAGCAACAACTGCGCATCGGCTAAGCCAAGACTGATCAAGGCCTGCGCTGAGCGTTCACGGGTACAGCTGCATTGAAATTTCAGCTCGGTGCCCGCAAACAAGCGCAACTCTTCTTCGTGATACAAGCGATGCAAAATCGTTTCATTGTCCAGTCCCAGTAATTCTTCAGCACTCAAAGTCGAGGCTAAAGCAATCACATGTTGCCAACTGGCCTCACGCTCCTCGCTATCGGTAATACGGTCTGCAGGTAACTGTTGCAGCAACAAACCGCGCGCGCGCTGACCATCGGCATACAACCAAAAGCGCGTGGGCAATTGTGCTGAATTGACAAAATAGTTGGTAAAACACTCTGCCAAGTCGGCACCATCTAAAGCCACTAACCCTTGGTAACGCTGCCCCTCACTCGGATCCACGGTCAAGGCCAATACTCCCTCTGGCATCAGCTCTGACAAAGTTGCGCCACTGCTAATGTGCTCTGCCTCATAACGGGCAATGGCACGCATCTCATGCTCGCTGGAACACTCCACCATTAATAATGGTACCGCGCCCTTCGAGCGTGCTTGCAAAATCAATAAACCATCAAACTTTAAAGTATTCACCAGCAGTGCTGCAGCACTCATCAGTTCGCCGAGTAAAGCGGCAACCGGTTCAGGGTACGCATGCTTGGCGAGCACATGGGCATAGCTTTCTTCTAAGCTGGCCAGCTCTCCACGCACATCAGTGTTTTCAAAAATAAAACGCTGAGTAAAATCAAATTCTGCCATACAGCACCTATAAATAAACGATTGGTCTAGTATAAACCTTGATAACTAAATTAACTCACTAAGATCTTCTATTACGGCAACTAGAAAAGTCTATTGTTCACGAAAGCGATGAATCTGGCGGCGCTGTTTTTTCGTCGGCCGGCCTTCCGTTTGCACTCCTAAAGCACCGGCTTTGCGCAAGGCCGCAGCATTTTCCCGTGCGGCAATACTTTCTTCAGTCTCGCGGTATAACAACTGCGCTTGCGGCGCACCTCGGCGCACCGCGCTCAACTGCTCAACCACCACAGTGCGTTCGTCATAGCCCAAGCGAATCAGTAACTCATCACCCACTCGCGGCTCTTTCGACGGCTTACAGCGCTCACCACGGCAATGCACTTTGCCACCGGCAATGGCTTCTTTAGCCAAGGCGCGGGTTTTAAAAAAGCGTGCGGCCCATAGCCATTTATCCAAACGAACCTTATCTTGCGTCATCGCTTACCTTTACCTTTGTTATGTGCAGCAACTCTGACTTGTACGGGCTGCTCAGGTGCAGCTATGGGCAAACATACGGTTGCCTCTAGGCCACCACCGACACGGTTAAGCAGTTTGACACTACCACCATGCTGCGCAGCAATACGCTGCACAATGGCTAAACCTAAACCTGCGCCCTGCCCACCGCGAGCTTGGTCACCGCGA
>JAAYTE010000109.1 GCA_012518175.1 Gammaproteobacteria bacterium
GATTATTATCAATTTGAACATGATCCTTTCTTGGGGCGCGGTCCAAGCTTTAAGTTTTTTGCAGCTAAGCGTCGACCTGTCTTAGTTGAATTGCATCATTTAGCACGTTATAGCAAGTTGATGTTAGTGGTCACTGGCCCGCCTGGCAGTGGTAAAACAGTCTTGCGTCAAGCGCTTGTGGCCAGCTCGAAAGATTCGGTTAAGAATATTGTGATTACCGCTTCAGCTACAGCAGATGCGGCTTCTATGCTGCAGCAAGTCAGCGCTGCACTGGAGTTGCGTGATAGTGATATCGCCGGTGTGCTTAGGCATATCGAGCAAATGTTAGTGACTGGGCAAGAAGTGCATTTGATTGTAGATAATGCTGAGTTATTAGAAGAGTCAGCATTATTGTTTTTACAACGCATTGCTCAAGGCGTTAATGATGCCTGCGCCCGAGTGTTTGTTTTTTCTGACTCCTCAATCTGTCCGCTATTAGAAAAAGTAGCTGATAACGCCGATTTGCACCATGTCATTGCGCTTGAACCTTGGGATCAGGATGAGGTTGTCGAGTACTTAGAGCAGCGCTTAATCGCTGCGGGGCAGAGTCTTGATGTCTTCACTGAGCAACAGTTGGCTGATATTTTCAAACAGTCACAAGGCTGGCCGGGGCAGATCAATGATGCGGCTAAGGCCGTGTTAATTGAGCAGATAACCGGTAAGCCCAGTCGCTCAAGTAAAACAGCATTGAATATCCCCTATAAACATATTGCTGTATTGATTGTGCTGGCTGTGGCTTTACTACTGCTGTGGGTATTACAAACACCTGAAAGCAACGCTCCAGCTGACACGCCTGTAGCCCCAGCAGTGTTGGATGAGTTAAATCAACAACCTGTAACAACTGCACGCAATCCAACAAAACGCATTGAACTGCCTTTGCAAACTGTTCCTGAGCCGGTGCTGCGAGCACCTCTGGCGCAAGCTGTGAATGTTGATGACGAGCAAGAGTCGCTCGATGAGCTGCTTGAAGAGCGAGAGGTTGAGCCCGAGCAGCCGGTAGCCACAACTGCAGTTAAAGCACCAGTGCCCATTAGTACGCCTCCGGCAGAAGTTATTAAGGAAACCGTAGTTAAACCGGTCGCCTTAGCCGAGAAGAAAAAAGTACAGCCTGCGCCTGTTGTGCAACCAGCGACTAAGCCGAGCAGTATTGCGCAGCCAGTTGCGACCTCACTGTCTGGCAGCGCCGGTAATCGTCAGTGGTACCAGCAGCAAGCAGCAGCCCGTTATACTTTGCAGGTTTTAGGCACCCGTGCAGAAGCAACAGCGCAGAATTTTGTTAAGCAAAATCCAGCGCAGTACCATTATTTTAGAAAAGAGCACCAAGGTCAGGCTTTGTTTGTGGTCACCTACGGCAACTTTGTTGATCGTGATGCAGCTCATGCAGCGATTAGCAGCCTGCCAGAGAGCGTCCGTAAAGATAAGCCTTGGCCACGGACTATGCTCAGTATCCAACAAGAGCTGCGTTGAGGAACTTATGAATTATCGTCACGCGTACCATGCGGGCAACCATGCTGATGTTTTCAAGCATTTACTGCTGACCCGTTGTCTGGCTTTATTGCAAAAAAAACCAGCCCCTCTCGCTTACATTGATACTCACGCGGGCATTGGCTTGTATGACTTGCAAGGCGAGGAAGCGGTAAAAACTGGCGAATGGCAGGAAGGTGTGGGGCGGCTGTGGTCCTCTACGGAGCCTTTTTTAACGGATTATTTGTATGCGGTGAGTGAGCTTAATGAGGGTGATGAGTTGCGCTATTACCCAGGCTCACCTGAATTTGCGCGCTGCTTGACGCGCAGTCAGGACCGTTTGCACCTCAATGAAAAACACCCAGTTGATGGCCAGCTATTGAAAGAAAATATGCGCCTAGATCGCAGGGCAAGTGTGCATTTGGGGGACGGTTGGCATGTGCCACAGGCTTTGTTACCAACTGAAGAAAAGCGCGTGTTAATGCTCATCGATCCACCGTTTGAGGAGGGTAATGAGTTGGAGCGCTGTGTACAGGCCTTGCAGGAAAGCGTGGAGCGGATGCGCCAAGCGATTGTTTGTATCTGGTATCCGATTAAAGATATTGCGCAGTTACAGCGTTTTTATCGACAGTTGCAGGGCAGTAATGCGCCAAAACTATTGCGCGTTGAGTTGTATGTCGATACGCCTGATGACGCAACTCGGCTCAGTGGCTCAGGGATGGTTATTTGTAACCCACCGTGGGGCTTGGAAGAAGAGCTGAAACAGATTATGCCTTGGTTGGCGAAAATCTTGCAGCAGGGTGAAAGTGCCTGGCGTTTAGACTGGTTAATTGCCGAGTCGTGAGCGTTGGCAAGTTACTGCAGGGGCTAGTGATTGGGCTGCCAATCGCTAATAATACCGCGCAGTAAAATATCCAGTAAGGGGCCTGCTTGTTGCGGGTTAAATAGTTTAGGGTCTCTTAGCCAGTCGCTGAGTAGACCCAGCAGCATTGAGTGTAAAACAAGGGCAGCCATTCTGGGGGTGACACCTGGATTGAGGCGTTTGGCTGTATTGGGCTGGGCAAACAGCTCTTCGCATAAGTTAATAAACTCGTTAATAAAGGCTTCATGGCGCTCTTCTGCTTCGCGCAAATCATCAGTGAACTCGCAGCGGCGCAATAAGATTGTAAAAATGCGGCGCTTGCGCTCATCAGTACTCATAGTGACGAAAACTTCGGCGCAGAGGCGTTTAAGACCAGCAATAGGGTCGCTAGGGTCGCATTGGCTGACGTGCTCAGCAATTTGCTCAGCAGGTAAGCGCACTTGATTGAGCATCTCATGGAAGAGGTGGGCTTTGTTTTTGAAGTGCCAATAGACTGCTCCGCGAGTGACGCCAGCATGGC
>JAAYTE010000110.1 GCA_012518175.1 Gammaproteobacteria bacterium
AAGCAGAAGCTGGCATAGTCATCAGTGCTTCACACAACCCACATCATGATAATGGCATTAAGTTCTTCTCAGGTCAGGGCACCAAATTACCGGATGCCGTTGAGCTGATGATTGAGGAGTTGATTGATGAGCCGATGACGGTGGTTGAGTCCGAACATTTAGGTAAAGCCTCGCGCATCAATGACGCAGCTGGCCGTTATATCGAGTTCTGTAAAAGTAGCGTGCCCACCAGCACTGATTTTTCTGGGCTGAAAATTGTCTTAGATTGCGCGCACGGAGCTACCTACAAAGTTGCGCCAAGTGTGTTTCGCGAGCTGGGGGCAGAAGTGGTCACCACCGCTGCGCAGCCAGATGGCTTGAATATTAATGATGGTGTTGGCTCCACATGTTTGGGTCCGCTACAAAAAGCTGTGGTTGAGCATGGTGCGGATTTAGGTATTGCCTTTGATGGCGATGGTGACCGCGTACAAATGGTTGATCATACGGGTGCAGTGGTGGATGGTGATGACCTGTTGTACATCATCGCCACTGATATCCAGGAGCGTGAGCGCTTGCCAGAAGGTACCGGCGTAGTAGGGACCCTGATGAGTAATCTCGGTCTTGAGCTGGCTCTGGAAGAGCGCGGCATTCCTTTTATTCGTGCCAATGTGGGTGACCGTTATGTCATGGCGGAAATGGTTGAGCGCAAGTGGGTGCTCGGTGGTGAAAATTCAGGGCACATTCTCTGTGCGCAGCATGCAACCACTGGTGATGCCATTATTGCTGCCTTGCAAGTGCTGCTGGCGTTACGCCGCCGCGGGCAAAGCTTGGCAAAAGAGCGTCTAGCCTGGAAAAAGCTGCCGCAAGTGCTGATTAACGTGCGCTTAACAGGCGAAGTTGACCCGGTCAGTGATCCTAAGGTGCAGGCAGCCTGTGATGAGGTGACTGCGGCGATGGCTGGGCGTGGGCGAGTATTGTTGCGCAAGTCAGGTACTGAGCCGTTAGTGCGGATTATGGTTGAAGGTGATGACGAGGCCGTAGTCTTACAGCATGCGCAGCGTTTAGCCGAAGTTGTGCAAGCGGTATGTGGTTGATTTTGCTTGCATCTTTTTATGCGCTTGAGTAATATCTGCGCCCACTTTGAGCGAAGAGGATTGACATGCGTCGCCCATTGGTAGCTGGTAATTGGAAAATGCATGGCACCTGTGCCAGCATCAAACTGTTGTTAAAAGAGCTGACTGAGCAAATGCTGCCCACTGACGTTGATGTAGCAGTGTTTCCTGGTCTGATTTATTTACAAGCTGTTGGTGCTCAGGTCGCGCAAAGTGATATTGTTGTCGGTGCTCAGGATTGCGCTGTGCAGTTGGAGGAGGGCGCCCTGACTGGGGAAACCTCGGCGCTACAGCTCGCAGATATTGGTTGTTCAATGGTACTTGTTGGGCATTCTGAACGAAGACAGTTGCAAGATGAGACTGATAGTGTAATATGCCGCAAGTTTATTGCAGCGCAAGCAGCTGGTTTAACGCCAGTGCTTTGTGTTGGTGAGACCCTTGCAGAGCGTGAAGCTGGGCAGGCGCTAGCAGTTGTGCAGCGGCAAATTGATGCCGTGCTGGTAGAGCTGGGTGTTGATGTTTTTGCTAAAGCAGTCATTGCTTATGAGCCAGTTTGGGCGATAGGTAGTGGATTGACTGCAACACCTGAGCAGGCGCAAGATATACACGCGCAAATACGAGCACATATCGCCAGTCATAGTGCGGGCGTGGCTCAGGGTTTAAGAATTTTATACGGCGGCAGTGTCAAGGCTGCCAATGCTGCTGAGTTGTTTGCTCAAGCAGATATCGATGGGGGGTTAGTAGGCGGAGCCTCCCTCAATGCAAAAGAATTTGGTGCGATATGTCGCGCTGCGGGAAATTAAAATGCTGGAAACAGTCACAATTATTGTCCACTTAGTGGTTGCTGTTGGTCTTGTAGGTTTTGTTCTGTTACAGCAGGGTAAAGGTGCAGAAGCCGGCGCTTCATTTGGTTCTGGCGCTTCAGGAACTGTATTTGGATCGCAGGGTTCAAGCAGTTTTATGAGTCGTTTGACTGCTGTTTTAGCGGCAGTGTTTTTTGCAACGAGTTTAGGTTTGGCGTTTTACGCTAAAGAACGTGCTGGTGCAATTGCGCAGATGGGTTTGCCTGATCCAGCAGTTTTAGAAGTACAGGTTGAAGAGCAAGTTATGCTGGAAGACATTCCTCAAGTCGAAAGCAAGCGCTCAGCAGCCAGTGACACTGATGTACCTGTTGTTGAAGTAGAAGAAGTAGACGTAGAGTAATTTTGCCGAGGTGGTGGAATTGGTAGACACGCTACCTTGAGGTGGTAGTGGCCTAAAGGCTGTAGGGGTTCGAGTCCCCTTCTCGGTACCATATAAAAAACGACCTGCTGCATAAGCGGGTCGTTTTGTTTGTGCTTACTTGACTGTGATTGATCTGGGGTGTACACTTCGTGATCAGATTTAGTGGGGTGGCGTTGTTTTTGCCACGCGCATTATAAATGCCAAGTATTCATAATAAAGAGCCCCTAGTAAGGGGCTTTTTATTAGGTGAAACAGATATATTTTCAAATATTGGATGGGCGTTAGGCCCATTTTTCATTTCTACAGCATGCATTGGAGGTCGGATGACTAGCAAGCTGGAGCAGTTGCAGGACATATTGACGCCAGTGATTGAAGCGCTGGGTTATCAGAAGTGGGGCATTGAGTTTATTTCTCAGGGTCGCCACTCAGTGCTGCGTGTTTATATTGATCATGAGAATGGAATCTTAATCGATGATTGTGAAACAGTCAGTCGTCAGCTGAGTGCTGTGATGGATGTTGAAGATCCGATCAGCTCTGAATATACGCTGGAAGTTTCCTCACCGGGAATGGATCGTCCACTCTTTACCTTGGAGCAGTTTGCTGCTTTTGCGGGTGAACAGGTAAAAATTAAGCTGCGCTCTCCAATTGAAGATCGCCGCAGTTTTCAAGGGTTGATTCGATCAGTTGAAGATCAAGATGTGGTGGTGCAAGTTGATGAGTATGAGTACTTGCTGCCGATCGATCTGATTGAAAAAGCTAATATACTTCCGAACTTTGAATAAAAATACGGACTCCGCGAACTTTAGAATTCGCGAAAGGCGAGGCATGCGATGAGCAAAGAAATTTTACTGGTTGTTGAATCAGTCTCCAACGAAAAAGGTGTTCCGCCAGCGGTGATTTTTGAAGCGCTGGAACTGGCACTGGCCACTGCAACTAAGAAAAACTACGAAGATGAAGTGGACCTGCGGGTCGAAATTGACCGCCAGACCGGTAACTATGAAACCTTCCGTCGTTGGACAGTAATAGAAGAAGTTGACTTTGATGACCCAGCGCATCAGTTGACCATTGATATGGCCGAAAAGCGCGTGGAAAACCCCAGCGTCGGCGATGTCATTGAAGAGAAAATTGAATCCATTGAGTTTGGCCGTATTGCTGCACAAACCGCTAAGCAAGTGATCGTGCAAAAAGTACGTGAAGCTGAGCGCGCGCAAATTGTTGAGGCATACCGCAGCAGACTCGGTGAGGTTATTTTCGGAACAGTTAAGAAAGTTACTCGCGACAATATTATTGTTGATTTGGGTAATAACGCTGAAGCAATTTTAGCTCGGGAAGATATTATTCCGCGCGAAACCTTCCGGGTTGGTGCGCGTGTACGTGCATTACTGCAAGAGATTCGTTCAGAGAACCGTGGTCCGCAATTGGTATTGTCGCGCACTGCTCCAGAAATGATTATGGAACTGTTCAATATTGAGGTTCCAGAAATTTCTGAAGGCCTGATCGAAATTATGGCGGCTGCCCGTGATCCAGGGTCCCGTGCTAAAATAGCCGTACGTTCTAAAGATAAGCGTATTGATCCACAGGGTGCCTGTATTGGTATGCGTGGTTCTCGTGTGCAAGCTGTTTCTGCTGAACTCGGCGGTGAGCGTGTAGATATTGTGTTGTGGGATGATAATCCGGCGCAATTTGTCATTAGCGCGATGTCCCCTGCGGAAGTGGTTGCCATCATTGTTGATGAAGATACGCACACCATGGATATCGCTGTTGCGGAAGAAAACCTGGCACAGGCCATTGGTCGCGGCGGTCAAAACGTACGCCTAGCTTCGCAGCTCACTGGCTGGACGTTGAATGTGATGAGTCAGGAAGACATTCAAGCGCGTCAGCAAGAAGAAACCGGCGATTTATTACAACTGTTTGTTAGAGACCTTGAGGTAGATGAGGACTTAGCGCAGGTTCTAGTGGACGAGGGCTTCACCAGTTTGGATGAAGTTGCTTATGTACCAATGGAAGAGATGCTGAACATTGAAGGTTTTGATGAAGAAATCGTTAATGAACTGCGTACTCGCGCCAAAAACTGTTTACTGACTCGCGCTATTGCGACTGAAGAAAAGCTGGCTGATATTCAGCCGGAACAGGATTTGCTCGACTTAACGGGCATGAGCAAAGAGCTGGCCGTTGAGCTAGCCGTCCGCGGAGTGCTCAGCCGCGAAGACCTAGCAGAGCAATCGATTGATGATTTGCTCGAAATCGAAGGCATGGATGAAGATCGTGCCGGCAAGCTGATCATGGCCGCCCGCGCCCACTGGTTTGAATAAGCACATTGCGGCTTGAGGAGAGAAGTTCATGACGCAAGTCACGGTTAAAGAACTGGCTAAAGTAGTGAACACGCCAGTAGAAAGCCTACTGCAACAAATGCATGAGGCTGGTCTGGCACACACTAGTGCCGACCAAAAAGTAAGCGAAACGGAGAAACAGAAACTTTTGACTTTTTTAGAAAAAGGCAGCAGTACTAAAACTGACGGATCTAAAAAAATCACTTTGCAACGTAAAACGACAACCACCTTGCGTACGCCAGGTAGTAAGTCAATTAGTGTTGAAGTGCGTAAAAAGAAAACTTTTGTTAAGCGCAGTGCTGAAGAGATTGAAGCTGAAAAGCAAAAAGATCTTGAGAAATTGCAAGCTGAGAAAAAGGCCAAAGAAGCTGCGCAAGAAAAAGCTAAGCCAGCTGAAGTTAAAGCTGAGCCTGTAGCGACTAAACCAGCTGCGGCAAAAGCCGAGCCAGTTAAAGCTGAAGAGCCTGACCTGCCACCGGCAGACATTACTTTGCCTGTGGTGGATGAAGTTGCTGCACCGGCCACTGAGCGTAAAAAAGCGCCAACCAAGCGTGTTGAGCCAGATGAGCGTCGTGAGCGTAAAGCTGCGCCACGTCCTGCGGCCAAAGGTAAGGCGCGTCTGGATGATGAGCAAACTGCTCGTCGCGGTGGACGTAACCGCAGCAAAGCGAAGAAGCGCTCGAATCAGCATGGCTTCCATAGCCCTGCAGGTCCAGTTGTACGTGATGTCAGTATTGGTGAAACCATCACCGTTGCTGAATTAGCTGCGCAGATGTCGGTGAAAGGCGTCGAAGTGGTTAAGTATATGTTTCAGTTGGGCTCGCCAGTTACGATCAACCAAGTGTTGGACCAAGATACTGCGGTATTAATTGCCGAAGACATGGGGCACCGCGTCAGTCGCGTCAGCGATAACGTACTGGAAGAGCAGTTTGCTGCGTCATTGAAAATTGATGAAGGCGAAACGTTCCACAGAGCACCTGTAGTAACAGTTATGGGTCACGTTGACCACGGTAAAACCTCGTTGCTTGACTACATTCGTCGCGCCAAAGTGGCGACTGGTGAAGCCGGTGGGATTACCCAGCACATTGGTGCTTATCACGTGAAAACTGAAGGTGGCATGGTCACTTTCTTAGATACCCCAGGTCACGCCGCCTTTACTGCGATGCGTGCACGTGGAGCCAAAGCTACAGATATCGTAATTCTAGTGGTTGCTGCGGATGATGGCGTGATGCCACAAACCATTGAAGGTATTGAGCACGCTAAAGCAGCGGGCGTACCTTTGATTATCGCAGTGAACAAAATTGATAAGCCAGAAGCTGATCCAGATCGTATTAAAAACGACCTAGCAGCTCATGACGTCATCCCAGAAGAGTGGGGCGGTGATACGCAGTTTGTCCACGTTTCTGCCAAAGTCGGCACCGGGATTGATGCGTTACTTGAGTCAGTTCTGCTGCAAGCAGAAGTACTTGAGCTCAATGCCACACCATCGGCTTCAGGGCGTGGTGTAGTGATTGAGTCGCGTCTGGATAAAGGCCGTGGCCCAGTTGCTTCGGTGCTGGTACAAAACGGTACCTTACGTCAAGGCGACATGGTGTTAGTGGGTGTTAACTTCGGTCGTATCCGCGCCATGATGGATGAAAATGGTCAACCTATCCAAGAGGCAGGTCCATCGATTCCAGTAGAGATTTTAGGTCTAGATGGTACGCCAGAAGCCGGTGACGAAGTCACAGTCGTGGTCGATGAGCGTAAAGCCCGTGAAGTTGCACTGTTTCGTCAGGGCAAGTTCCGTGAGGTTAAACTGGCCCGCGCCCATGCTGGTAAGCTCGAAAATATGTTCGAGAATATGGGGCAGGAAGAGAAGAAAGTTCTTAATATCGTTATTAAAGCAGACGTACGCGGTACCCTTGAGGCATTGCGCGGTTCCTTGTCTGAGTTAGGTAATGATGAAGTAGAAGTCTGTGTGGTGGCTGGTGGTGTGGGTGGTATCAACGAAAGTGATGCGAACCTGGCTCTAGCTTCCAATGCGGTGATCTTTGGTTTCAACGTGCGTGCTGATGCCGGTGCGCGTAAAATCGTTGAGCAAGAAGGTCTCGATATGCGCTACTACAATATCATTTACGATATTATCGAAGACGTGAAGAAAGCACTGTCCGGACTGCTGGGTACTGATGTTCGTGAGAATATTCTGGGTATCGCCGAAGTGCGCGAAGTATTCCGTTCGCCGAAGCTGGGTGCAGTTGCCGGTTGTATGGTTACTGAAGGTACTGTGTACCGTAACCGTCCAATTCGTGTATTGCGCGATGACGTTGTTATTTTTGAAGGTGAGCTGGAATCATTACGCCGCTTTAAAGATGACGCTGCTGAAGTGCGTTCCGGTATGGAATGTGGTATCGGCGTGAAGAGTTACAATGACGTGAAAGTGGGTGACAAGATCGAAGTGTTCGAGAAGGTCCAAGTCGCACGTACGCTGTAATTTATAAACGTATAGGCAACGGCAAGTGCAGCTGGCTGGGTATTTAACCTAACCTGCTGAGCTTGCCGTTTGCTGTTTATATGGATCAAAAGAGTAGCTGCACTGTGCAGCGCAAGGTGAATGTAATGGCGAAACAATACAGCCGCACCCAACGTATTGGCGATCAGATCCAGCGTGAGCTGGCAACACTGATCCCGCGCGAAATCAAAGATCCGCGCTTAGGTTTTATCACGGTTACAGGCGTTGATGTCAGTCGTGATATCAGTCACGCCAAAGTCTTTATCACTGTGATGGGCGATAACTCCCCTGAAGTGATTAAAGAAAACTTAACTGTGCTGAAAGATGCAGCGGGTTATTTAAGAATGTTGCTAGGTAAGGCAATGAAATTGCGCAGCTTACCAGCGTTACATTTTCATTATGATGAAAGTATTACTCGCGGTGCGCATTTGTCGGCACTGATTGAGCAGGCGGTGTCCGAAGACGAGCGCAATACTGGGTCCAGCGGAGAGTAAGGCGTAGTGCAACAGGTTAAACGTAAGCGTCGCAGTGTCAGCGGTATTATTATTTTTGATAAGCCTTATGGTGTTAGCTCTAACGGTGCTTTGCAGAAAGTTCGTTGGCTGCTCAACTCCGATAAAGGCGGCCACACTGGTAGCCTCGATCCTTTAGCAACGGGTGTATTGCCGCTGTGCTTTGGTGAGGCAACTAAGTTTTCTCGCTACCTGCTGGATGCTGATAAAGTTTATGAAGCAACCATGCAGCTTGGCGCCACCACCGATACCGGTGATGCTGAGGGTGAGGTACTAGAAACTAAAGCAGTCCATGTCAGCGCTGCTGATATTGAAGCGGTATTGCCGCAGTTTCGTGGCGAGATTGAACAAATTCCACCGATGTATTCAGCACTTAAAAAAGATGGGCAACCGCTGTATAAGCTTGCGCGTGCTGGTATTACTGTGGAGCGTCCGCCGCGTAAAGTGACTATCAGTCAGCTTGAGCTTTTATCCTGCGAAGGGGAGCAAGCTCGTATTCGAGTGGCCTGCAGTAAAGGCACTTATATTCGCACCTTAGTTGAAGACATTGGTGCGGTGCTGGGCTGCGGTGCCCATGTGGCGCAATTGCGTCGCACAGAGGCTGGGCCTTTTGATTTAACCCATGCGGTCACTTTAGCAGAGCTGGAGCGCTTGCATGAGGAAGGTGGGGCTGAAGCACTGGATGCCTGCATGATTCCCATGGACAGCGGTTTGCTGCATTTTCCTCGGGTCAGCTTGACGGAGAACAGTAGTTTCTTTTGGTTAAATGGCCAGCCCGTGCGTGCGCAGAATTCGCCACTGGAAGGAATGGTGCGGGTTTATAACCATAATGATGAATTTATCGGCGTGGGCGAAATAGATGATGATGCAATGGTTGCACCCAAGCGTCTAATTCGGTCACAATGAGCAAGTTGTTTTAGCTGTATTATTACTGCAGCTAAAAAACCTTAAGGTAGGCTGTTGGCAGGCACGGTCATACCTCTATCTTTTGCACGGGAAAACCCCGGCCTGTCCAAACTAGGAGCCCATCATGGCACTAAGCAACGAAGAAAAAATCCAGATTATTAATGACTACAAGCAGTCTGAAGGTGATACCGGTTCGCCAGAAGTGCAAGTTGCACTTTTGACGACCAACATCAACAAGCTGCAAGGTCACTTCAAAGATAACAAAAAAGATCACCACTCACGTCGTGGTTTAATCCGTATGGTTAACCAGCGTCGTAAGCTGCTGGACTACCTGAAGGGTAAAGATCTTGGCCGTTACGCGACTTTGATTGGTCGTCTGGGTCTACGTCGTTAAGACGTAAGCTGTAACGTGAAGCTGGGAGTCTGGGGTGCTAAGCGTAAAGTGATTTGCGCAAGTGCTTTAGGCTTCCAGCTTTTCGCTTTTCAGGAGTACGTTGGGCCGATACCCAAGCTCTTGCCAATTTCCCCAAGGTCACATTAGAGAAGGAAGATACCGTGAATCCGGTTATTAAAACGTTTCAATTTGGTGAATCCACCATTACTTTAGAAACAGGCCGCATTGCGCGTCAAGCCTGTGGTGCTGTATTAGTCAGCGTTAACAACGATGTCTCTGTACTCTGTACAGTGGTTGGCGCGAAAAAAGCTGATCCAAGCAAAGACTTTTTCCCATTATCTGTGCATTACCAAGAAAAAACCTATGCCGCAGGTAAAATCCCAGGTGGTTTCTTCAAGCGTGAAGCCCGTCCATCTGAAAAAGAAACCCTCACCTCACGCCTGATCGACCGTCCGATCCGCCCGCTGTTCCCAGAAGGTTTCAGCAACGAAGTGCAGGTTATTTGTACGGTTGTTTCTACCAGTAAGAAAACTGATCCAGACATCGCTGCGATGATTGGTACCTCAGCTGCATTGGCGATCTCAGGTATTCCATTCAACGGCCCAATTGGTTGTGCCCGCGTTGGTTTCCACCCTGAAACAGGTTACTTGATCAACCCAACCTATGAGCAGCAAGAAGCATCCTGCTTAGACATGGTGGTTGCTGGTACCAAAGACGCAGTATTGATGGTTGAGTCAGAAGCAGACGAGCTGACTGAAGACCAAATGCTTGGCGCCGTACTGTTTGCCCATGAAGAGTTCCAGGTGGTCGTTAAGGCGATTACTGAGCTGGCTGCTGAAGTTGGTAAGCCGCGTTGGGATTGGCAGCCAAAAGCTGAAAACACTGAGTTGTTAAACGCAGTGCGTGATCAGTTTGGTGCAGACATCGCAGAAGCTTACGGCATCATTATTAAGCAAGACCGTTATGCGCGTCTCGGTGAAATCCGTGAGCAAGCAGTTGCCGCTTTAGCCAGCGACGTTGAAGGCGAAGGCCCTACAGCCGCAGAAGTCAAAGATGCGTTCGGCGAAATCGAATACCGCACAGTGCGTGAAAACATTGTCAACGGTAAGCCACGTATTGATGGCCGTGATGCGCAAACTGTACGTCCTTTGGCTATTGAAGTGGGCGTATTGGATAAAGTACACGGTTCATCTTTGTTCACCCGTGGTGAAACCCAAGCCTTGGTTGCTACAACCTTGGGTACTGCGCGTGATGCACAGTTCCTCGATACTCTCGAAGGCGAAAAACGCGATCCGTTTATGCTGCACTACAACTTCCCTCCTTACTCGGTAGGTGAGTGCGGTCGTATGGGCGCAACCGGTCGTCGTGAGATTGGTCACGGTCGTTTAGCCCGCCGCAGTATCGCTGCGATGTTGCCAAACCCAGATGACTTCCCCTACACCATTCGTGTGGTCTCAGAAATCACTGAATCCAACGGCTCCAGCTCCATGGCATCAGTCTGTGGTGCTTCTTTAGCATTGATGGATGCGGGCGTACCAATGAAAGCGCCAGTGGCCGGTATTGCGATGGGTATGGTTAAAGAAGGCGAGAAATTTGCTGTCTTAACTGACATCCTCGGCGACGAAGACCACCTTGGCGATATGGACTTTAAAGTGGCGGGTACGGCCAATGGCGTAACTGCACTGCAAATGGACATTAAGATCGAAGGCGTTACTGAAGAAATCATGGAAATTGCGCTGAACCAAGCGCACACTGCCCGTATCACGATCCTTGAGCAAATGAATCAAGTGCTGGCCACTTCACGCACTGAGTTGTCAGCCAATGCGCCGACCATGATTGCGATGAAGATTGATTCCGACAAGATTCGTGATGTGATCGGTAAAGGTGGTGCAACCATCCGCGCGATCTGTGAAGAAACGGATGCATCCATTGATATTGAAGATGATGGTTCGATCAAAATCTTTGGTACCACTAAAGAAGCAGCAGAAGCAGCCCGTGAACGCGTGCTGAGCATCACAGCAGAAGCTGAGATTGGTAAAATCTACAACGGTAAAGTTGAGCGCATTGTTGACTTCGGTGCGTTTGTTAACATCCTGCCAGGTAAAGATGGCTTAGTGCACATCTCCATGCTCAGCGATGAGCGTGTTGAAAAAGTCACTGATATCTTGACTGAAGGCGAGATGGTTGACGTGCTGGTAC
>JAAYTE010000341.1 GCA_012518175.1 Gammaproteobacteria bacterium
CCACCACCATCTAACGGAACTTTTTTCGTATAAACTCGTCCCGCTTCACTGTCTTTTAAAAACTCAAACTTAAAAGAATGTCGCATCTGCCTTTGCCTAATCTCATCAGGACACTGCTCATCAACCACGCTGTAAGGTGCTTCAATGTAACTCACTACTGTGTACGGCGGCGCTGTGATTTTCAAATTTATCCAACGCGTATTTTCAGAAAAATCCACATTATAGCGCTCACGAATCTGAGCCTTCCATTCAATCCCCAGCAAATAGGGTGCTGTCTCATTAAAACGATATTTATAAGCATACTTGCAAGTATCAAACTCCCTATCGGGATCTATAACATTATTTAGCAATGGGCTGACGGCCTGCGGACACTGCTCGAAAATCGTCTGCGCTGTATCTGCGTCATCTGTTGACTCAATGGCAAACTTCATAGCCTCTATCCTAGTTATAAGATAATTGTATGAGTCCGTTTGCTGGATTGCCTGCAGTTGTTCATACGTTTCGGGCTGCTGTAGAAGCCGATATACATGATTAAAATGCTCATGATTTATCGTCTGCGAATCGGCCTCCTGCGGGTAATACCATGATAAGGCATGATGTGCCATAACAGTATAGCCTTGCTGTTCAGCGGTATTACTTACAGCTCCCGCTAGAAACCGCTTGGCCGCATCTTGATATAGCTCTATATTTACCGCCTCTTTAAACTCCGGTATAAACTCGCACTCCAGCAGACATTCTTTTATGATTTCAGGATCATTCTGAGCAAGCCCAGCTCGTATCGTTTTTTCCCGTTCTGCAGCCTTACGCGCTTCATCACGCTTATCACGCTCATCTTTTGCGTTATCTATCGCATCAGAGACTAGCACTACAGGCATTACAGTAACCAAACCAACTGCCACAGTTGCAAGAAGCTTGGCATCACAAGCTAAGCTGTTACTTCCGGAAAAAATATTGCAATTCGTTGCACACCCACTTAATCCCAGCACAGTAATACTTAATAAAAACCACCGCATACATTTCAACATTTTTTCACATCCCTGATATTTACACATACAATCTTTTTCTAGTTCAAAAACATGCCCGGTTATTAATAATTGTTTATTCATTATTTTCACCTGAGTTAAATTCGTTAATTAAAGCCTTATGCAATCCGCGTCCTGAAAAAACAAATCACTCCTGATAACTATTCCCTTGCTTAATCAACGCATAACGGTTGAGCAGTTGTTTAAAGTCGGCATCCGTTTGTTGCACTAAAGCTGGAGCTAGCGGGCCATTACGACTGGATTCTTGTAGTTGATTTAGACGCTCTTCGAGCGGTGTCTTTTGTGTAAAGGCTTCGCGAATATTAAATACCGCAGTCTTCAGTTCTGACACGGTCATATAGCGTCCGCGTTTTTCATCTAAGGTATTTAGTTTTGCACTCAGCTCTGCCAGTTGCTCCATACCGGCATGCCATGCTTGAAGGTCATCAATAGATATTGCATTCAGCTGCAACTGCTGTTGCCATTGTTCACCTAAAGCAGACGCAGCGGCGTTATCCGGTAGCAATTGCTGCAGTTGCTTTAGCAAGCCTTGCCCGTGCTCTTGCGCCCACACAGGTGTAAATCGCTCTAACTGCTCAAGCTGCATAGCTGTAGTGCTCAGCAACCAGTCCGCCTCAGCCTGCAATTGAGCCGGTTCAAAAACAACTTGCTGAGACTCACTAAGCAATACTGGCGCAGTAAAAAAGCTGGGCGCTAACTGCTCTTGCAATGAATTGTGCGCCGACAGCTGCCATACCCACAGACTCAATGCCAATAGTCCAGCACCCAGTAAAAGGCCACTGCATAGCCCTACCAGTAACTCGCTTTTACGTTTTTGCTGCACACCTTGACCGGGTATCAACGACTGTTCTTTAGGCTCAGTCTGTACCACATACACCAGTGCATTATCGGGCGGTACAGTGCTCGGTATACCGTTTCGAGAGGTAACATCGCTGTGCTCAATGGTTGATAATTCACTGTCCGTGCCCTCTAAACTTTCTAAGCGTTTAGCGGCGTTATGAACAAAATTATGCAGACGCTCTAACTGACTTAAATACTTTAACTCCAATGTTTCCAAGGTGTTACAGATCGCGCTTAAAAAGCTTTCAGCTTTGTACAGTGCAGGTAAATCGCTATACAGCATTTGATAACCACGCACACTTTGCAGTAAGCGCTCACTCAGTTGCGCTAAAATCTCAACCCGCAGATGCACCTGCGCAGGCCACAGGGTTTGCCACTGATGACAAATTAAAGCATGCACCAGTGATAACCCCTCATTCATACCCTGCAAACCTACGCGTTGGGTGCGTATATAGCTGTACCAAGCGGCACTTTGCAGCTCTACACCGTTTTG
Organism: Gammaproteobacteria bacterium; assembly: GCA_012518175.1. Classification (GTDB taxonomy): domain Bacteria; phylum Pseudomonadota; class Gammaproteobacteria; order Pseudomonadales; family Pseudomonadaceae; genus Denitrificimonas. Next base: position 2,377 of record JAAYTE010000341.1, read on the forward strand.
ACGAAATAAAGATAAACACAGGTTTTCGGCGTATTGCCAATTAATATCGGGCCTCGCAGGGTGGTGCAATTTACTTAACTCATCCTTTAGTGCAGCAAAGTCAGGAAAATTACGGGGGTCGCCACCTTGTTTCACATGTTGCTCAAACTGCAAACTCATACATATCCCTTTCGACAATAATCCTAAACTGACTTCACAATGTTTCACGCTGCGATAAAAACTGTTGTTTTTTTAAGTGCCGTACTAACACGCGTCCATCTGCGACAAACTCGGTACCAAAGCGCACCACACCTAACTCATGCAACTCTGCCTCTAACGCATAGCTGAGCTTGCCAAATTCGATTTCAGGTAGGAGGCTTAAGTTAATACCTTTGATTCTTGGCTCATATTTCAACAAGGTGCTGCTTAACACCTGCAGCAATCTATGCGCAGAGCCCGGTAGGCCATGAATAATACGGCTCATATCTGGCAAGCCATAGTCGTCTAGATGACTCAATGTGCCACGACGAGCATTCAAAATGCGCTGAATGTTATCCAGCACCGATAAAATCAGCTGGTTTTCTTCGCTGACCTGCTCAACGGCCAATCCGCCGGCAAAACATCCAGTCAACATTTCATATAGAGAGGGCTGTGCCACAACACTTACTCCTTTAAATCACGCAGTAATAACTGTTGATTTAACAAAGTTAAAGAGCGTGGTAAGTCTGGGTCTAACTCTGACTTAGCCAGCACCACTCGCCAGCTGTCACGGGTTAAGTCAGGATCACGAAACATCGCTGTTACGGCAACGAACTGTGTTTCTTTGTTGAGCGGCACAGATAGCGAATACGACTCTCCAGGACGCAAATATATATCGTTTTGCACAAGTAGATCCGCATCTAGAACATGACTATCTGTAGACAGCAATGCACCATACTCAGCGGCTGCAAAAGCCTTCATATCACGCAGTTGATAAACACGCACCATCGTTGATAAAGGTACACCCAGCGCGTCTGTATTCGCCGTTTTACGTGCGCTTAAATCTAAATGCAGTACTTTAACTTTTTTATAAAAAACAGCCTCTGCCATTGCCGCAGTACCATTACCTACAGATTGTGTAACACCGCAGGCACTCAGCAACAACACACTACAAAACACAACCAATCCCCGCCCCAAAGCACGAACCCGCTGAGATTTAAAACCGATAGTTACCATTTTCATCTGCCTCTATTCTTTTAGTTTGTTCAGGAAGTGCTTGATAACGGCCCAAGCCAATTGTGATCAGCCGCTCAGAGCAAGCACCCTTAGAGTGCGCTTCTTGACTTTTTAGCACCGCAGTTTGACCAAGCTGGCCACCCTGCCGCCCGGTTGCGCTGAGCTGGGCATCAGGCAATAAACTACGTAACACTTTTAGCTCTAGACGGGCATGTAAGCGCGCACCTAAATACACATGCAATAAAGCCAACAAATCATTATGCAGTTGACCGTCTGGCAACCAACGCTGAACCTCATCAGCATCACTGCTGCTCAACTGAATAAGCACTTGGCTGTTAACATCAGTTGCGGTGCGCCCTAACACAGGCTTATTCATCAAGCTCAGCGGATGGCGCGTACTCAGCTGTGCCGCCGCCAATAAAGGAATACGGCGTTTATCATGCGGCACGACGCGTACTTGAGTATTCGGAGCCAGTAAGCGTACTAATGCACTAATCCCTTCTGCAGTACGTGTCGGCAAGCGCATGGTGCCAAGTAACGCTAAAAAACGTGATACCGGCGTACCGATCTGCGCCGCACACCCCTCAATACCCAACCCAACCAATCCCAACAAATACTGCGAAGTGCGATCAGCACCTCCAGGCTCAAATGTGGCAGGGTATGAATATTTACGCCACACACGGTAAAACTGTGTGGTTAAGCGGTGATTAAAAATATCTAAGAAGTCAGATAACGGTTGGCTACCCTCTGCACCTTGTGCAATATGATCAATATAAGCGGTGGGTAATGGCGACATCACACCATACAAACCTAAGAAGGTTGTACGCACTGTCGGCCGCTGCATCTCCCCTTCGGCAATATCAATCGTTTTCAACTCACTCACCGGGAAGCCCATGCCCGGATGCGGTCGAAAACGCACTGGATCAGTCTTGGCGCTGTGACCTGCACCGAGTTTTACCGCAAGCGTCTGGCTTTGTTCCAGCAGCTGACAAAACCGATAAAAATTAGTCTGTGCAAGTCGCGGCTGCAGGCTATGAATCAGCTCGGTAATGTCTGATTGTGGTTCTCGAGCCATCGAATACACTTCCCTGTTGGTTGAAGAATAAGAGTCAATTGATTGAATAAGTGAATATCTGCATACAATGCAAAAAACCGATTCAGCATCTCACCAAAAAGATGGATATCCCCCTCACCCATAAAGCCATTACTGTCGAGCGTGACTTGAATATCAACGCCTCGTAATAAAAAGCCTTGCTCAAAGCGCTGAACCTGTTCATGTTGCACTGCAACAATCGCATCCAGCTTGCGATTGTTCATTTCATCATCCGTCCAGTTATACAAAGCCAGGGTGCCCCGCAAAACCTCAGCGCTTGCCATCATATTTAAGAAGCTCGAGCCTAAGTGACTCAGCACTCGCCAGTGAAAACGATCTTCGGCAGGCGGGTAGACGGGTAAACTTGGCTTGCACAGGTTTTGTACTCGCAGTGGAATCTGAATTGCATGTTCGCAACGGTTCAATAACGTACTTTGCAGTGCTTTGCGGGGTAACTGACCGTTGGTTCCGGTGATCTGCAAGGAAACCGTTTCTTGCTGTAAATAGCGCTCAGTTTCCCAAGCCTGCCCACCCAAGATCAGCCAAGTGTCATGCAAGCCAGTGACGCCTCGCTTGACTCGTGTGTGGTAATAACGCTCCGGAGCACTGTGGCGTAACATTCCGCCACGATGTTGAAAGCTGGTAAAAGGCACATAGCGCGCCTTATCTGTACGCTGCGATCCAACCACATCATCCACTGAGTAGATTTCAGTGTGACCATCTTGCAAGCGCCTTGGCCGCAATAAGTACTCACTTTCCAAGCCGCTGATCGTTAAAGGATCAGCTTCAATGCTGAATAAATTAATCACCGGCGTGCAATGCAAACGCAACTGTTCAGCACTTAATGGCAGCTCATTGTCCCACTGCTCACTGAGCACAATTTCCAGCTCAAACCACTGCGTTTTTTCAGGAATATGTAACTGCTCCAGACCGCACAAAGTGACAAACATAAACTTTTCGCGGAAAGTAAAATATTCCAATAACAACTGATAACCGCTAAATGCACTGTCACTTTTAGGCCAAAGATAGTCCTCATCGGCAAAACCACCGGGAGCAAAATACCCTTCGAATGGCATCCGCTCACTGCTTTGCGAATGTCGCCAGTACAGCTTTGCCGCGCGTTTAGTTAAAGCCAAATGTAAGGCGGAACTGGTTGGTGCATCACCATTGAGGTAAATGGATAATCGAGATAAATCCACCTGCGACCAATCAGCTTGTTCGCTGCAATTAAAGCGCAGGCACAGCAATGAACGCCCATCCACCTCAGTGCGCACTGTTGCTTGGCTGATGTGTAACGGATGCAAAGGCAAAACGGCCGTGGTGCGATAACGGCACACAGTTTTTTTAGGTCCGACAGGCTGTGATAACACCTCAAAGCCTTCAGGTATATGCTCGCTCATTTTCATGTGTTGAATATCTGGAGCCAACTCAACCACTGCTAAAGACGGAATAGTGCGTAAATAATGCGGCCACAGTAAGCTCACTAAGCCCTCAGTAAACTCAGGCAAGTCATCATCGATTTTTTCTCGCAAGCGCCCCATAGAAAAAGCAAAGCCTTCAAACAAACGCTCCACAAAAGGGTCTGGCGTGCCCGCTTTATCTAAATCTAGCATCGCCGCTCGATCAGGGTGAGCCTCTGCAAACTCCTTCCCTGCTTCACGCAAATAACGCATTTCAGCATCAAAATAACGTAGCGTTAAATCATCCATTGCCATTATTCAACTCACTATTGCCATACGTACAAAATCAACACTACAAATACGCATAACGTATTGCTGCGCATTCAATATTCAGTGTAAAAATATTGTCTTAAATTATTGATATAGAACTAAGGCGCGCACGGGGTCCAATTGCGTTAAGCCTGAAAGTAACTGCTCCATTTGTTGTACCAAACCCGCTTTATCAGCACCACTGCGCAATGCCTTAGCGCGCAGCAACTGTAATTGCCGCGCTTTAATCTCAAAAACATAATTCGGTTCCCAAGCCTGTAACGTCATCTGTTGCGCTTGGGCATCCAACTCTTGTAGTAAATTTAAAGCCATTTCATTGCGTGCGAACTGCTCAGCTAAACGCGCCATAAGCAAACGCAAAAACCATTGTTGGCGTAGCCCATGGACATTCGGGCGCGATTGCAGCCAAGCGATAGCACTTTCTAAGCCTTCTGTATCTGCGTGCGCTAAGGCTTCTTGCTCTAAACTTAAGATATCGTCGTGCTCGACAGCGTACACATTGCTGTTTAAATCAGTGAGCGATGCGATGCCCTGTTCCAGCACCTGGCGATTAATCCATTCGCGCGTCACTTCATCTGCAAAAGGACTGCCATCACTCCAAGCCAATTGCTCAAGCTCTGGCAAACGGTTCAACAACTGTTGTAAATCTTGCTTAATAATTACCGCCCAAGCATCCCAAGGTGCGCCTGCTTTAGTCAGTGCTTGGTATAAATACCACTGCACATCCAGCCATAAATGATTAACGCCTTCCGAAAATAGACGGTCGGCTTGTTCGAGCAGCTCATTCCAACTTTGCTGTACATATAAACGCTTAAGCTGCGCACGCGCCTCCGAGCGCGGTGGTTCAAGCCGCGTACAGCCTTGATTATTTTGTGGAGGTACTTGATGAATGGTATCCCAGCGCACACTTTTCATCAGTCGGTGGCCAGCCAACCAGCCTTGATCTTGTTGGCGTAAATAGCCTGCTAGCACTTTAGCTTGCTCCAGGAGCTCACGCCCTGACTGGATAGGCTGCAAAGCATTGCCGGTAGCACTTCGTTGTTCGCTGTGACGTCCCTTACTTGCCTCTGGCGTGCTGCCCATTGTTTGCGGAATCAAGGCTTGAGCGCCGCCCGATTGCGCCAAACGTTTTTCTAAACCATGGTGCAGCGCAGCCAGTTCAGGCTGCCCATCTTTATCCCAGTTTTCTAGTGATTGGCGAACATGCAATAAGGCCGCAACAATGCGTCGAAACTCAGGCAGCCCAACTTCTGGGTGCAGTGACAAACTGTCTAAAATCCGCGAGCTGCCTAACCACTCAATCGCAGCCTTACGTGTGGACGGGCGCAAAGGCAGCAAAGCTTCACCATAGCGTTGGCACAACCCTGCCAACAAACCCAAGCTATCGGCTAATCCCGCTTCGCCTTCTTTATGCAAGCGCGCCCAAATGTAATACGTCACTACGCGTAAATCTTTACAGCGAGTGGTCAGCAAGTTTTCCGATAGATCAATAATCAGATCAACATCAGCTCCTGATAACTTACCGACTTCCTCACGTATGCGCTCAAACTCATCATCATAGCTTGGGTCTTCACCGACTGGATTATTCGCATCAATTGGCAATAACCAGCGCTGCCAAAGCGTAATTTGTTGTTCCGCCA